>CAZZZY010000222.1:0-8638 GCA_964658545.1 uncultured Acetobacteraceae bacterium
TTCCATGTACTGGGCGCTGATTCCGTCCATCATCAGGTTTTGACGGCGGCGATCGCTTGCCCCTTGTTCGGCAAGTTGAGATAGCATTAGGTTCGTTTGCTGGACATCGTGCCGTGCTTGCAGTCCGTCGGTACGGGATTGCCCCAACATTGAAACAATTTGCGAGTTTTGGGCAGCAATTACCTTAAGAATGTTTTGTGAAGCATCCATTGCTTGTGCAGATTCCGCAAGTTCTTTGGCCTCGGCTACAGTTTCTTCAGTTGCTTCTATTTCATTTTTGGTACGTTCCTGACCGACTTCCCCTAAGACGCTGGCGATCGTGGCGCGGGTGGTTTCTCTCTCCAGTTCGTTAGCTGCACCTACAGCACCTTCAACTGTGTTACTTTCATTCCAGTTACCCTTTTCCTTGAGTTGCTCTTTGAGCTTTTCTGCTGAATTTACTGGGTCTGGCATATCCATACTGCCAGTCTGAATAGCAGTTTTAGCTTCGCTTTTCATCCCACCCCATTTATTAGTTCCTGCGGTGAGTTCCTTTTTAGTTTCCTCAAAATAGTTATTGAATTTCCCTAAAACCTTGAAGAAATCGTCAATTGAAAAGGCATAACTGGGTGCTGTACTGAGTAAAGTAACCAGACCAATGATTGACCCGATTATTACCCCTTTCTTTGTAAACTTGAACTTTGGTTTCATACTTTCTGTGGATAAAATAACCAATGTGGCAATTAAAGTTCAGCCACTTTTTTATGATTTATTGATTCTTATTTTTCCCAGTCCCGATTATTTGTTAGTTTGTCTTATATAATTTATGCTGACTTTAATTGCTTATTGTTATTGTTATCCAGTAATTGTTGTGCTTCTTGGCTTAACTCATCTCCGCGAAGTGTCTGTATGTAGCTTTCTGAAAATCTCACCATACCCAGCATTGGGTTATCGGCATATTTATTGAGGAAGAGAGTGCGTAATTCTTGCTCATTCGGGTTATTTGCTACTGCTGCAAGTAAGCAATAAGCAGGGTAATATCTACAGAAGGTAAGCTTGCCATTGTCATCAAGTAACCACTGTGAGTAGATACTTTCGCGTTTTGGAAAGAATGCTTCGGTACTATTGCGTGAGATAATTTCATAAGGGTATTTAAACCTGTTAACAAATGGGTCAACAGCTGATGTTTGAATCCGACCGATAAGGCGGGTAGTGATGTTAGCAAATATCTTGGAGGCAGATTTACTTTGGAAAATACTTTCTGGTTCTTGGGCAGATAAAATTACACGTATACCTGCTTTCGCACCGTTGGCGCAGAGTCTACCAATTAGCTCGGCTATGCTGTCAAAACTGAATAAAATCGGCGCTTCGTCTAAGAAAAATATTGATACTTTAGATGATAAAGCTCTACGTAATGCTGCGGAATAGGCGCTAAGGGCAAGGACTGCGGCATCAGCTTCACTCCCAAGCGATCGCAGTGCGAATACCAGTAGTCGTGCATCAGTTCTAAAGCTAGATGGATTGGCGATTGATTGTCCAACTCGTGAGTTCAGCCAAAACTTTAATCGCAATCTGATTTGGTCAAGAGCATCAAGAATTTCTTTACTATTATTGGTGATTGAATCGAGTTTGATAAACCCAGGCGAACAATAATTATAGAAATCTTTAAGTGTTGGAATATCTGCCCATTCAGGTGTTCCTAATCCATTCTGTAGTGCTAGCTTATACCGCAGTTTGATATCCTCATCGTTGTAGAAAGTTTCAATTGTGATTGTAATGATACTTTCGATATTTGATATCATTGTCGGACTTACCCCGACAGGATTTGTCCCAAGTACCATTATCATTAATGTGGATTTCAAGAATTCCTTGAAATCGGTCATTCTCTCCTTAATAACTTCCGGCTCATACCCCCTTAAATCAGGTAATTCAAATAGATTGTTCGACTCTTTACTAATATCGAAATACGCCCCTTCTTCTCCCATAAATTTGGTATAGTCGGTAAACGTGCTAGTACCATCAGGTTTGGGATAATCAAGTGCAATTACCGGAATGTCTTGAGCCAAAGCAGGTGTTAACAGACCTGCTACTAGGACAGATTTACCTGCACGGGTAGTACCGAAAATGGCGAGATTTTTGTGCTGCTTGTACAAGTCGAGATGTACTGGAGTTCCTCCCTCTTCAGCGATTAGCTCAAACCCGGATTTATCTCCCGTAGCCGTTCTAACTATCGGCATGAGTCCGGGAACTTCTGATGAGAAATAGGGGAGGCGACGGTTAAAGGGTCTTGTGAGTAGGTTTTCCCAGACAATAGGTACACATTGTAACCATGTTTTCCAGGCATACTCGATTTCTCTATCAACTACAGCAGGTCGCAAGAAGCAGCTAGAAAGGTATTGGCAAGCTTCATCGAGCTTTTGACGACTGTGACGATGAACACAAAAGACAAGAGCGGTGTGGATAGGTAAGCTGCCTCTGAGGATAGTTTCTTGTGCCTTGACCGCTTCCTCGATGTTCATATTGGCTTTTACGTCAATTGACCCTTTCTCGGAAGACATGGCGCTGGAAGTAATTGACTGTTTGGTAATCCGTTGAAGGGCAGTTTTGGCTAACCCTTGGTTGGCTTTAGATAGCTGGCAGATAATCTCGGTATCGGAGATTTTTTCTTTGGATATTACCTCCCAAAGGTATCGAAGCTGGGCGTATTCGTCTACCCAGCCTTGAGGCTTTTCGCTAAATTGCAGGACACCGATATACTTGTCTTGCAGTCTTACCCAGCTGCGATCGAGAAAAGGGACAGATTTCTCATTCTCCAGCATCAGGTGGCGAATATGGAAATCGCTGGTTTGAACTTCTCGAAGCCCCTCTTCATCTAATATGAGGGGATTGGGAACTTTGGGTGCATCGCTACGGTTAAACTGACTCCAAAGAATTGACCATACTTCCTCACTTGTGACTGCTCGTACTGAAAGCCCCATTGAGTTTGTAAAAATTTGTTCCCACCGTTGAAACCCAGAGGTAAAACTATCCCGTAAGATTGTTTCGATTCGTTCTTGCCGAACACCGTGGATTTGACCAGTAAATTGGAACCAGGCATTTTGCAATTGTTTGATAGTTTTCTCAATTGCATCATTTGAGCGACTGTCTTCAGAAGCCAGGACACTATAGGTACACCAGAAGCGTAAAAACTTATTTTTACGGGTTCCTGCTTCAGTGAGTTCTTTTGCTCGCAGACGTTCAGATCGCACTAATAAAGTTAATTGCTCTAGATCGCATTTATCCTCTATTTTTTTTAGTTCCTGCTGCCGGAGAAAATCATCAGTGAACGAACCAAGATGAATTGTCAAGGTTTCTCGTTCGGGAAGTTCTTTGAGTCCGCCCTCAATATTTTCAAAAATGGGGAGAATCTGTTCTTCTGGTAAAGACGTGTGAATTCCTTGTACGTCAAAGCAGAACTTGATTTGAATATCTTCTTTTTTCTGGAGGATGAGTGCGCCGATATCTCTACGACCAGCAAGCGAGATACTTGCAATCCCGGCTAAATGGGTAATATCTTCAAAGGGTGTCAGATTTTTGACAACGCCTAATTGTTCGGTGTCGAGAGATTTTTTACCAATTTTGTGCTTTATTTTCGTTGAGGCGGTCGAACTCATAGCCTGTAGTTTCGTTCGGTGATATTTATTAATTGAGAAGCTTTATCTGCGTTTTTTAAGCTGGCGCTTTTTCTTGGGTTGAGGTTGTAGAGGATTAACGAGGGAGACAAAAGGTTTATAACCACGGGTGATGCGGGGCGTGCCGACAAACTTACCGAAAAAGGCTTTGTTGGAACTTACTGTCCACCAGGTTGCCCATCCCCAGGCGGTTACAATTCCGGTTGCAAGCCAAGAAGCTTGCATAAAACCTTTGACTACCATGTAGGAGATGAGAGCGATCGCACTCCAGGGAACAATTTGATCGGCGGGGAATGGCCCAAGGCGTGGCTGGTCTCCTAATACGCGGTTGACAGTACGAAATTCCCGTTCTCTGCCCATTATTACGAAAGACAAAAGTCAGTTTTTGAAATTTTGATGAGTGGCACAATTCCACAAGTGCCACTCGTGGTGGCTTTTTTGACGAGTGGCTCCTCAACCTGTTACCAGTCCTGCAAGCAAATCTCCGACTACAACTGTGAGGGCAACGATAATTGGTGTACGGGCGATTGTTTGCCAATCTTCGTCATTGCGGGCTGCTTGAACGACCCGGATAAGACCAATACCGAGGTAAATTAGGAACAAACCGCGCAGTACTGCGAATACGTATTTGATGATGTCTGCGTTAACACCTGTAAAATACTCTGTGAAAAAGTCTTCTGCGTTTTTCATGAACTGGGCGTTTGCAGGTGCAGCGGCCATATCCAACATAAATACTACACCTACTAAGCAGAACAAGACCGTATAGATATTGATGCCATACTTGCGCTGCCATTTCTCGAAGTTGGAAAGTAGCAAGTTTGCTTCCTTTGGTAGTAACGCTACAATGCCAGTTCCAAAGGCCAGCGATGCCATTACCATGTGATGAATGGAGATATCTGCAATCATCAAGCCAGTACCAACTGCCATTAATCCGGCAATGCTGGCGTTTTCTTTCCAGTTGCGACGGCGACGGCTGGGAGCGGGGTATCCGTATTCTTCGTAGGAAGGAATGCGATCTGCGCTTCGCAGCAGCGCTTCGCTATCGCGGTCGTTGCTAAAATTAGATTCGTAGTCTGTTCTCATAAAAAAAGTAGATGATTTCGGAAATTACTGGATGAAACTTTGTAGGGGTAATTACGACTGAATTACTGCTTTATTCCGTTGGCAGAGTCTGCCCCTAGTACATAGTTTGGATTGGAGTAAATCTCTGCTCCAACTTCTCGCTTGTAAACCTATTTTATGAGATCAATATCCGTAAAAGCATCTAAGAATTTTCCATTTTTAAACACTATATTTTTCAGTCAATCATTAGTAAAAAATTAGAAAAATGGAATTGACAACTTTCAACATTTAAATCAGTGGTTTATTTCATAATGTTTGACCCCCGATATAGACTATATCGGGGGTCAGTAATTGATATGTGAGGTAGTGTAATTACGGTGTTTTACCGTTAATTTACCCAGTGAAATAAATTGTCCGTCAATTAATTCTGCGTTTGATTTGGGTTGAAGTTGAGATGGAGCTTCTTGCCTACTTTGAGATTGAAGGTTTTGGTACTGTTAGCAGGTAGTTCGATAACTTGGTTAACAGGATAGACTGAATCGTACTTAGGACAGGTTTTGGTATTACAAGGAGGAGCCGCCTCTACGATTGATTTAATAACTCCGTCTTGGAGGAATATCATATCTAAAGGAATATACGTATCCTTCATCCAAAGTTTAACTTTTTCAGGTTTGTTGAGGACAAATAGCATTCCGTGATTTTCGGGAATCGAGTCACGGAATTTGAGTCCGTGGGCATATTCTTTTCTATCATCTGCTAGTTCGAGTTGAACTATCTGATTATTACTGGTAAAGGTTGCACCAATAGGTAGATACTGGGGCTGACGAGTCCAAAAGTATAGTGGTAGGGGTGAGAGGGCAGCAGTAAAACCAGCAATTGGCCCAACGATATTGAGAATTTTGAAAAATAGGCTTTTTTCTGGATTTTGTGCTTGTTTAGTTTGAATGTTGGTTTGAGCGGTTTGTCTTGTAACTTCCATAGTTTTAGATAAATAAAGTAGTAGAGTGGTTAGAAATGGCAAGCATTATGAACTTTTGAAATGTTTTGGCTACATTTGCTTTCGTTCAAACATGATGAAACTTTGAATTGATTTATGATGTTTACAAAGAAGTAGTCAGAACTCAGGAGCGGAGCCGGAGACGCTCCACCTCCGGTCAGAATTCAGGAGAAAGCTTGCGTAAGGCTTGAGGACTTTGTACGAATGACTCTTAACTGTTGGTTTAAAGCCTCATCAGAGTTGTTAAGCAAAACAAAAAAGTTTTTTTTAACCACCAGCGCGAAACTCCTTCCTTTATGGCTGAAGTTCTTCTGACTCCTGAATTCTGTATTCTGGCTCTTTTCATTAGCTAAAAATCTCAATGTTACCAACAGCAAACTTGCTTTCATCGAGGGGACTACTAGGTAAAGCTTGTTGGTCAGCTTTGTTACGCATCGATTCGACTTTATCGGCTTCGCGGATGGCAAGCGGGTTAATCTGGCGGCGTTCTTCTAGTAATGCTTCGATTGTTAGTTCGAGTGGGGGGAGTTTGCTTGATGCGTAAGTATCTTCTATTACTGTTTCGCAGAATATGGTACTAGCGGCGCGTTCTACAATTGTCTGGATTTCTGCACCTACACACCGATTGGTAGCTTTAAGAATTCTGCGCCACTGTTCCTCGCTCCAGGGGTCGCCGCCATTGCGAAAACGTTCGTCAAATCGGGCAGCGTGCAGTTTGAAGATACTATATCTTTCCCCATTATTGGGCAGGTCTACTTTAAATAAATAGTCAAACCGTCCAGCACGGGTGAGTTCGGGTGGCAGCCATTCCATTCGGTTGACTGAGGCGATGACCAGTACATCTGACGTGCGCTCTTGCATCCATGTCAACAGCTGGCCAGCAAGCCGTTTGGCGAGGTCATCATCCCCAGCGAAGCCTTTATCGAAGTCGTCAAAGTACAAAATTACTTGGTTGAGCCTATCTGCCAGTCGCAACAAGCGTTTGAGTTTCATTTCTGCTTGGTTGCCAAAACTTCTAAAGTTGCCCCAATCGACCATGATGAGGGGAATACCCATATTCTGGGAACAGGCTTTTGCTGAGTGTGATTTTCCCGTCCCCGGTGGCCCCACAAGCATAATCCCTTTGGGTACACGCAGATTATATTGTTTGGCACGCGGGGTAAGCAATCGCTTGAACTTTTTGAATGACTGCTGCATAATTTCCAATCCTCCAAGCTGGACTTTTGGCGGAGGTAAGAATTCGATGTCATACAAGCGGTTGAGCAGTTGAATTTTTTTTGATAGCAGAAGCTTGGCTATCTCACTGGAATTTCCTAAATCATGATTTTTAATAATATCGTTTAGGCAATACATAATATCAGAAATATACAAACCAGCACTAGCGTTAGCAATTTCTAAATAGTCTTGATCCGTATATGTGAAAGAAAATTTTTTGCTTTTAATTAAACTGTCAATAATTTCTTGTGCATCTGGTAGTTCTTGACTCCATAGGGGAATTTCTGCCGCTATTTCGCTTGCTATTTCGGCGTTGGCTCCTAGTAATATAGTAGTTTTACCGCTATCTTTGGTATGAAATTTGATATTTATTAACGATGACTTAATCCATTCTGATATAAAAATAAAATCAGATTCTTTAGGTATGCTTTCTTTTATCCAAGGAAAAATATTTTCAACGATTAATACTCCGCTACCAGAATAAAACTTCCAAAAATTAAGTACTTGAAAATAGTCTTCTTTATTTTGTTTTATCGAAGGTTTATAGTCGTCAAACTCTCGAAGAACGAGATTTTCTTCAGCGCTGACTACTAGTTCTTTAATACTGTCCTCGCTGAGATTCCATATATAGGCTTTTTTGCCTGCTTGCTGACAGTAAGTAGTGATCCGGGTGAGCAGGCGGTGACGTTCTTGGAGGGGAGATTCGCAGGCGATGATTGGATAGTTGTCCGCAAGAAGGTCTTCTAGATAGTCAAAGCTAGACTTCATCTCAGTTGCTTGTAGCGTACTCAGAAGTAATCTTATACCAATTTAATATGAAGCTGCATAGAAAAGAGCTTCTAAAATAAAGTTATAAGAGGAGATAGACATTACCTGCTCAAATGTTAATTGCTCGAACAATTGTTGTATGCGATGCCTACGGCGGGCTACGCCTACGCGTAAATCTTGCAAAGAAGGAAAAAGCTCATTATGAAGTGATTTTTTGAGAAACTGCCAAAGCCTTTCAATTGGATTAAGTTCAGGAGAATGAGGTGGTTGCAATAGGGGAATAATATTTTCAGGCCAATTGATTGCACAACTTACATGAGCAGGAGCTTGGTCAATTTGTAAAATTGCATAGTCTGAACCTAATTGCTGTGATAGCCAGTCTAAAAATTGTTGAAAATAGTTACCGTTGAGTTTGGGGTATTCTTGTTGGAAATGTTGTCCTGTTAATGGTTCAATTGCACCATAAATCCAAAAATTTTCCCTCTGCCATTTCACGGATACAGTTGGCTTGACTCCAGAAGCCGTAATTACTTTTCCTGTGAGAGTTTTTAATCCTATCCTAGTTTCATCCTGACACAGGTAATGAACGTTTTTTCCTGACGCTAGATGTTCCTCTAGGCAATTGAGAATAATTCCGAGTTTTTTTTAAACTCAGATACCAACTTTTCATCCTGCTTATGGCTTTGAGGACGTGGTACTTTTAGTTTTGCCCCTAATCGATATCGAACCCATGCATAAACTGTTGCATACTCGATATCAAGACCTTGCTCTTGCTTTAGCCACTCGACTATTGCACCATAACTACTAAAACCTTTTCCTGTTTTTAACTCCTCCTCAAGTGCTGCGATCGCTGCTGAGTGAATTTTCCGTTTTGCTCCTGGAGCTTTTTTGATTGACAATAATTCATCTAGCCCACCCGATCTATACTTTTGCAACCACCTTGTCA
>CAZZZY010000223.1:0-8633 GCA_964658545.1 uncultured Acetobacteraceae bacterium
GCGGCTGCTGGTGTAGTTGCTCCTGGCGCGGCTGCTGGTACGCTTCTAGGAACTCTCGTTTTTGGCTTAAATTCTCTATTAGCTAAGATATTTCTCAGGGAATTAGCAAGTCCCGCAGATATTGGCGCGGATCTAACAACAGGGAACCCATAAGACGGTCGTACTGGCATTACTTTGTCATCCTCTTAGTTGAAAACGTTATTCTACAGACGAATGCTGGACATTCACTGTTGTTTCAGTCGGGGAAGTGCTTACTGTTGGTGGCGTAGTAGATGGTATTAGCGCCCGCAAAATAATCGCTGCAATGTCACTAGTTGCTGATGCAATTTTAGGGCTTACCGCCCCAATTTGACCTAGTGCAGTAATACCTTCAGAGAACAAAGATAAGCCGAGAGAAATGATTTTGATAGTGGATGTAGGCATTTTTACTGCTTCTTATTTAGTAATTTGTGGACTGACGTGTTGACTTTGTTTATCTGGGCAATTTCTTGCTGTGCAAGCGCCGCTAGACTATCAAGCGTGGCTCCCTGGTTGACCCCAACGTATTCCCAGACCTGTAGCTTTATATCTTTAAGATGTGGTTGAGCTTGGAAAGAGACTACGTATTGTGTTTGGATGCTGGGAAACTGATTGAACCGATGAATCTGATACCTGTTTAGTATCAGAGGCAAGGTATCTCCCTGGGCGTAACCGGCAGTCCCAAAAGGAACTAGGAAAGCTTGGAAAAGATTACCCGCCTTGTACCAAGAAGGGTTTGCCGATTCACTCACGGCAAATAAACCAAGGGTATTATTGGTGAAAACAATATCTGGTTCAATAGCGGAAATTGGAGTAGTAACTACACCTTTGGCGTTAACAACCGCTTGCCGTGTGGTATCAATTCTCTTTATCCAATCAACGCTATTCGTATACATTATTATCCAGAGGGTTGAGCCGCTTCATCCGTCCAACCAGTCTCGAATTCTGCTACTGCCGCAGCAATAGCCTGACTAGTTAGGGGAACCTGGACGACATTGACAGTCGTAGCAGCAGCAGATGTAGCAATGGGATATCGCCTGCCTCCTGGCGAAATAAAGTAAGGGTAAACTTGATTGCTATTTGGTGCTCTTGCAACAGTGTCCGCGTTCAGAAGTAATCCGAGCGCGTTACTTACTATTTGAATTGTTGCCCATCCTGGAAACCTGAAAGAAATTGAATGCTTTGCCTGATTGGTAGTGCTGTCAGGGGTAATTAATTTCCCAGTAATAAGTCGGTAACTCTTGCTGCCTTTTGACAAGCCTCTTGTTCCAGTATTCTGCTCTTGTGTTCCAGTGCCACTACTTCCACCTTCAGCCTGGTCTGCCGCAGAAGCGGTAAGTGTAGTTCCATCTGCAAGAGTCAAAGAGCGAGCATTTGCTTTCTTACGAGGAAAAGTTATCAGAGTTTCAGCGTCAGCTACCTTAGTAGTTAAGCCAAGAAATCTAGTGACGCTTGCTCGACAAGAAAAGTACCCGATGGGCTTTACTTCCTTACCGTTTTCAATCTCCTGACCAATACGAATAATCGGAAAGTAATCTCGTGATAATGATGCGCTTGCCATTATTGATTCCTACTAAATAATGGGTAGGAAAAAATTTCATCTACCCCAATTAATTAAACGTATGCGGGGACGCTGTTATTTAGATTCACGTCGCTCACAACATTGAGGGTGTAAGCGGAGGTGTAATATTGCAAATTATTTACACTATCAGTCTGTACCGTTCCTGTAACGGGGAGACTGTAGGCATTCAAGGCATTTCCAGCCGTGGAGCTTTCGCTATTTGCGGTGTTAGCCGCGACCTGTGCCACGGCTGCTGATTGCAGAAAAATAGCAAGAAATTCTGATAAACCAATACCAGTTGGTAAGGCACTCATAGCGTTGATATACGTAGTAACCGTTGCATTAGTACATTTCGCCGCAACCTGGGCGAGAGTCAGATCGGCAGTAGCAGCCATTTTATTCCCTTCGAGTGGATTTGAGACTAAGCTATCCCAGCCACACTGAGACTGTCAACGCCATAGCAAACAATGATTTCAGCCAATTTTAAGAAATTATTTTTAAAAAGGTTAAGGTATTTAAAAAGGATTTTTTACTCTTGGTGCTTCAAACATTCAGTACTACTACTAAGGTAGCCATCACTTTAAATGCCAACAGTGGGGCAAGTATTGTCCCTCTGTTTACCTATACCCCATTTACTCTATCGGGGTATAGGGTTATCAATGAGAGTCTCTCGCTGACCAACGTGACAGCGATCGCTTATATCTATTCCCTCGCCGCCGTCCCATTCCCAGTCTTCAGCTTGGATCAGAGCGATAGCCAACAACTTTTAACTGCCATTAATCTGCAATGGCAGAATCCCAGATACCAACTTGATGCACTTGTAAGCATTGGAACTGGGCAAACTTATCAACGGATTAATAGTTATTCTTTAACAAATCCAAACCCATATCCCTACTCACAATTTTCTCTTGACAATCAACAATTTAATTCCCAATGTATGCTTGGTTTACAAGTAAGAAACGTAGGCTACGGACTACTCCAAAATGGCGTGAATGGGAGTGATATCGTCACGGTAAGCGCTGACCTAACAAACACCGTGACAATCGAATATGCTGCCTCTGGTGGCAGCGTTATTACCAATAACATTACTACGATTGCTGCCACTGTAGTAAATGCAAACACATCTCGCAGGGGTATCACATTCTTCAACAGCAGTAATCAAATCGTCTATCTTGATGTTGCATCTACGGTATCGACTACTAGCTATTTAGTACTTCTTAATCCAGGGGATTATTATGAAGCACCTTCGCCAATTTACACGGGTGCATATTGGGCGGTAGTGGCAAGTGGTAGTACTGCAATAAATATTAGGGAGTTCAGCTAATGGGGTATTTTCCTAATACTTTGCCTAATCCTTTCACCCCTATTCAAAAACAAATAAACAATGCTGCCAACGGACTCAGTAATGTTGCAAAACAGATAATAAGTGCAGAGCAACAGCTAGGAAGGCAGGCTATTGATGGACAGAATCTAGTACTTAATCAGGCATACAAAGCAATAGGATCCCCGCGTGTCGCAATAGATCCTTGTAATGTAGTGATCCGAAGTGGACTAGGCAATTATACTTTTAGAAATAGCGCTTGCAGTATCAAGCCGACAAATAAACAGGTAACACAACCCGACCCAAGAATATTGTCTGATCTTCCTTCATCTAGTTGCTACATAGCAATAATTCTGGCAAGAACTATATACACATATACCCCTGGTTCCTATCAGCAAGAGGGCGGTTCCTCGGTGTATGTGCCAGGAATTCAAAGCATACAACCAGGGATTGATTCAATCGCTTTCGCAGGTGAAACAACGTACCCTAATTTACCTTTTGCTAATGCAAATACACAATATACGCCTGACCATTCTGTATTTGGTGGAACGCTCGGAACGACAGGATATGGGTATGAATTTACCCAGTCATTACCGCCAAGCGTTGTCGCTGCATATCCAGGAATAATCGGTATCGCTTGCCAAGGCGTACTGCTTCAAAAGTATGGCATTTTGGGAGAATCAGGATTGGCAGAATGGGAGATATATGCTAATGACCCAACATGGGGAATAATCTATGTTTTCCCTGGCAGTACCTGTTTTCTTCCAAATGAAATTACACCACCACCACCACCAAAGGAAAAAAAGAAAATGTGTTGTTGCGACGATAATAGTAACAATTCACCAGCAAGTAATAGTAATTTGCTGAAATTGATCCTACAGAGAATTGGCGACTTTCCAGCCTCTGTATCAGATAATTTTACTAGTGCGAAGCCCAATCAAATAACACTGGTTTCACTTGGAGAGATGATGCTTTGGCTAGCGCAACAAATGGATGGGCTTGCTGGTCAATACCCAGTCTCGATGACCGTAAAAGCTGATCCAACAGTCAAAGACAGTAAAGACCAAAAAATATCTCTCCCAAATCAAGCAGAAACTCTCGCGGAGATTCTGGGCTTGCTCATAACAACAAAGCGTGATACTCATGCAAATTTGATAGCGACAATAGCAGCGATGACAGAGGCAGGATTAGCAAAAAAATTAGCTAGTACCACGCTTGATGTAGCGCTAGCCAATGCCGAATTCCTGGGATATAAACTCACTCAAAAAACACAAAATATTTCATTACAATACACGCCTAATGGAAAAGACATGGCGACTACTTTAACGCCTACTACTATTAGCAACATAACGTACAGTAATGACGATAAAACAGACCTCCAGGATGACTTGAAAAAGATACTTGAGATGTGTGCAAGATGGAATGCTCAGAATTGGAGGCAAATAGGAAGTAATGCAGCGCAAAGTTTATATAGCAATTTTATTGGCAACAATTCCTCTGTTGATGCTGCAACACAAGCGACAAGACAACAAACTTTCAATCAATTCCTTTCGGAAGCAGAAATAGGATTTACAGACGTATCAGGTGTAACTGATAGCGTTGACCCTTGGGGTGAACCATACGCGAACAGACCAATACTGAGGGAAATTGGTAACTCAAATGGGAATTACAACGCTGATGGGACACCAAAGGTGAGTGATACTGCACCGTCAGCAATTCCAGCCCCATCTACTAACGCATCAAGCCCTGCTGGAGGGTCTAGCTCAACTAGCGTCTAGTTTTCGTGAAAAGGAGTATATCTATACTATGGCTAATGGACTAACTTTAGTAGCAGAAAATCTCTTCTCACGCGCAGTGAGAAGTGAAATCGGAACACGAGTTATTGAGTCATTTGAGTTAGCGCAAGAATCAAGTTCCGCAGGCGGTGTAGTTGGAGCGCTGCAATATGTATGGTCGGGTTTTACCTCCTTGGTGGGATTCATAATCCAAAACATCCCAGGGGTGGCTAACTTTGCTTGGTCGCTTTTTTGGACATATGTAATTCAGCCCGTCCAATACATTTGGAACTTTGACTGGAATGCCACTGATTCCCAGCTTGATGCAAATCTGAAAGGACAATTTACCGCTCTTGCTGGGAGCTTGGGACAAGCCACTGGGCAAGTCTTTGGGTACGCAGCCTGTGGCATTACCCCAGGATGCTTGATTTTCGCCTTTAACGAGCCAATGGGAGCAATGGTATTGGAGAAGGTGACAGAGAAATTCTTGGAATCCTTTCTCACTCAATTAGGAGTAATACTCAATCAAGCTTTGAGTCTTGCCGTGCAAACTGCGCTAACTGAGACTTACAAAACTGTGAGAAAGCTGATAAAAGCTGCTGCAAATAATCCTGTAATTGCAGGGTATCTGGGAACAAATATCACTAACGCTATCAACGCATGGGGGGGGACAAGTGCTAATGGTGTTGCTCCACAACATTGGTCAATTGGTTCCGCTTTTCAATCGGGCGTAGACGCTATTTTCGGTAAAGAGGGTGCCAGTGCCCAGTTTGGACAGCAATTGGTACAACAGGCTACACAATCCTGCGTAGAAGCAGGATACGTGGTGGCCAACACCGTTGACACTTTCCTCGCACAACAAACACTTGCCGCGCAACATAGCATTGCCCTTGGGACAACTCGATATGTTGAGGTAACACCAGATAGAACTGTGCCAAGTGAAAAGATAGTACTGGCTGGAACGGAGGAAACATTAAAGCCAGCAATTATTCAAACTCTCTCTACCAATAAACAATTTAATGGGAGAGATTTAGGCACTGTTTATGGAGAGCTTCAGGGCGAGATAGCCGAAAGAAGATATCGACCGGAAGTAGTTCTAATGTTTTATCGGAAGCAGAACAAGTTAGCTTCCAAGGGGCCGATTGTCAGCGCCTTATCCATGCGAATCGGTTTCAGGCTGATGACCAAATCCATAAAAGATTTCGCTACGAACACAT
The DNA here is from genome assembly GCA_964658545.1 of uncultured Acetobacteraceae bacterium. Classification (GTDB taxonomy): domain Bacteria; phylum Cyanobacteriota; class Cyanobacteriia; order Cyanobacteriales; family Nostocaceae; genus Nostoc. The sequence continues at coordinate 5,893 of CAZZZY010000223.1, forward strand.
ACTTGCTCCAGCTTGCAGAAGCGGTATATGTGGAATTCGGCTCGTCCCCTTTCACCATTACCAAGGGAACAGAAACGTATACCTACTCTGATTTTTCAAATGGCTTCCAATTCAAGCTAGATGTAGTCAACCAAGCCGAAGCTTTGAGAGTAATAGAGCGGGTCTTGGCGATTCAAGAAATTCCTTTCAATTTACTGTATTTCCGAAAAGGAAGTTCACCCATTGAAAAGCCACCTACATCGGGTACATCTGTAGAATTGCAAGGAACATTGCACACGATACCTGTTAATAATCAATCAGGGATCGTGACTTTTTCTCACGCATACTTAAACACTGGAATCAATCTTCCACCAATTAATCTAGTTGATTTAACCGGAAAGAAAAAGAATGTTGTTTTCAAGCCAGGACAAACCAATGGACTACCATCTGCACCCACAACATCTGTCTGATGAATACGAGTTAATTCAAGTTCGCATTGGACAAAAAGTTAATTTTTTTAACAGCAATGGCGTGGTATCAAGTGGTGAGGTGGTTGCCGCCGATGTTGTCAGCGAAACAGTTGATATTCTCACTGGAGATATCATCAAGTTTCAAGAAACTATTCACATTGATAATTTAATAGAGGGGTAAACAATGCCGTTAGTGAAAGCGAGCTCAGGCGAATCGGGGATAGTTATTCCCTCGGACATTAGAACTTCTGCAAGCGATGATGACTATATATTCGCTATTGACGGCACGACTTCTCAACTTTACAAAATTACTAAAGCTAATTTACTGGCAGGTTTGTCAAGCAGTGGCAGCAGTGGTAGCAGTTCTAGTGGTAGCTCTGGTAGTAATAGCGCTAAATTGCTGTTGGTAAATAGCTTAAGTGATACAAGCTCCAACCCTCACATTATTACAGTTGTTGGCAGTACAGCAATTTCTACAACAGAAGCAAAAATAGGTAATAGTTCGATATTTTTCAATGGCAATGGAAGCTACTTATATACTCCTATTACCTCTGATTTAAATCTTCTAGTTGGTGATTTTACTATTGAATGTTGGTATTATCCATTATCTGTAAGCAATAACAATTCTATTGTTGGACAATGGCAACAAACTGCTGGTGATGGTGGATTTGTCCTATACGCACCTGGCAGCACAATTGATTTTTACTTTGGTGCATATTCAGAGATTAATCCATTTCTTTCAGGTGGGACACTTGCGATAAATACATGGACACATATCGCAGTAACTCGTGGTGGCAGTACATTTACTTTGTGGGTGAATGGGAATAGCATGTCAAACAATTCCTCTGCTGCTATTCGTTCGTTACCAGCCGTCAATCTAAGTTTTGGTAACTACTACAATTCTGGTGGAACTCTAGGTGCTGCTGGTTCATCAGACCTCTATGGATATCTACAAGCAAGAATTAGCGATGTATGCCTGTATACTTCTGCATTTACTCCGCCGGTTAGCTGGTAGTATGCACTTGTTGACATTATTCATTTTGTCTTTAAGATTGCAAAAGTACGCATGAGGCAAATAGAGTGTCCACCGAAAATAGCAGAATACTTCTAACAGCGAAGGAAGTAAAAAACTTCGGCTTATTTGAATACGTTCATCCCGATGAAGAGGATGAATCACAGCCATCCTGGAATGAGGATGGAACAATTAATATTACAGACGATGACGGTATAACCCATAGCTATGACCCGGAAACTGGTCTGACTAGCTCAACTTGAACAGACCTATCCGGCGCGATCGCTTTAACTTACCCCTCTAGGGCGAATACCCTATTTAGTGACGCATTTTTAAATCGGAGAAAATATGCCCACTGAAACCAAAGAAACCACACTCCAAGACCTGATTCAAGAATTGCAAAGCTTTCCAAGTGATGCACGAGTTTCTCTCAAAGATGGCTATGGTGAAACATTTTCTGTCGTGGGGTTTGAGGCTGGAACTGACGGCGTGACTATTCTCATCTCTGACGACACGGACGAAGACACCAGCGACGACGAATAAGCCAAGCTTGCTGACATCCTTGCCAGTAACTAATACGCGCTTAGTTCACCGTTCAACACCATGTTTTATTTTTAGCGATCGCACTTCCACCGTAGAAAGCGATCGCTTTTCATTGGGCATCGGGCATTGGGCATTGAGTGCTTACATCTCCTCAAATTCGCCAAGATAGGAGGTGACGAGCGTATTTTTAGGAGTTAGGAACACGAACTGGGTAGCAGATGGGAGATTTGGCACAGTTTTGAGAATGCAATCTTTAATCCACTCGTAATCGTCATCACCTAAAATTCGGACTTTGAACTTACAAGCTGAATTCTCAATCTTGGAACTGAAGTGTTTTATTACTCTGTCTTCCCACTTTGCAAGGACACCGCATTCTTTGGCCACTCTGGGCAGCAGCCTTTGATCTGGATCTGCCTTGATACTCTTGGTTAATGTCTGCCCGTCTGGGGTTTTGAATTCAAACCAGATTTTGTTATCACCATTTCCAAACCTGTGGTAGGGTTCGGCGCTGACGCTAACCGCCCCAAGTCCTGTTTCGATTTTAAAGATAGTGGGATCAACTTTGACTATTTGGTAGTAGCGGCACTTTGTTGGTCGAGTGGCAGCGCTATCAATCTGATCATTAGTGGGGACTGGGGGATTATCTCTCTCGCTCGCAAAGTGAACTTCGTCTTCAGAATTTTCCTCTATATATTTTGGAGTTATCTCGGCACTATCCGTCACCGCTTTATCTGGCA
>CAZZZY010000224.1:0-8595 GCA_964658545.1 uncultured Acetobacteraceae bacterium
GAATATTTTCCAAAAACTCAAGAGTAAATCTGTTCTTATTTACACCCTGACAGAAACCGCAGCAATCAGAGTAAAAAGTATTTTAGAAACAGCTTGTAAAGAAGTGACAGTTTATCTCAGCCATGACAAAGGAGGTAATGATAGGCTGCGTCAGTGGGTGAGAAATTCTGACATTGTTGTGATGGTGACGGCTAGTGCTAAACACGCCGCCACAGGTTTTATTGAAGCGAATCGTCCATCGCATCTTGCGCCAATTATTTTGGTTAATAGTAAAGGTAGTGCAAGTATGCTACGTGCGCTACGGGAGTATTTAGCTGGATGAGGAATCAAGAGGTAAGAATAGGTTGTCTTCGATAACTGCGCGGACTTCGGAAGATACTTGACTAATATTTAAGGAATCTACCAACAATCTACTGGCTAGACAATAGTTATGTAATACTTCAAAATCATTTCCGTCAAAATCCAACCACTCTTTCAAACCTAGATGACAATACTGTGCTATTACGTTTCTAAAATTTTCCAGCCAAATTTCTCCCTCCTTTACCCACCATTTCTTTATAGAGTCTACTTCTTGACACTTTTGAATTAATATAATTTCTTTTAATTCTTGAATAAAGACTAATACATTATCGGGGATTTTCAAAATAGGAATTGTATATTTATCAAGTTCTTTTTGCTCGAAAATACAAAGTTGCCTTGGAAGTATTGTGTCTCCCTTATAAATATTTAGTACACAAACAAGGCGATTATCTAATTCACTAATTAAAATATAAGCATAACTATCTTCATCTGAATACTCATCTGTGGATAGGTTTCTCCATCCATATTCATTCCAATATGTTAATTGACTAGCAATATCAAAAATAATAAGTAAATATCTTACATTGTCGATGTAGTTTATCAGTTGTTTATGAGGTTCATGAAATCGAAAAATATTCTCATCTATAAACTGAGATATTTCGATAAAAGTGTATATAGAAAAAGTCCAAGATCCAAAATATGATTCACGATTGCAAAAATAACCAGTTAACAAAATGCTACAACCTAAATAAAAGACTCTAACAGATGCTAATTTATAGTTTATATCTTCCTCCATTGCTTTTTGATATCCTTGTATGAGAAAAGATTGAAAGTTTTCATCGCTCATTGTTGGAGGTTTATAATCATCATATATATCTAATTCATCTTCATCTTCATCTTCAAGAAAATATTCTATTTTCAGCTTTTGAAATCCTTGTTTAAACAAGCGCAGTAAATCATCAGTATTTGGCAGTATCTCAAACATTAGTAAACAGATTTCATGCCAGCGTGATTCACCAATATGAGTAAGTATTTTTCTCCAACCTTGTTGACAATTTAGTAACTCTTCAGCAATCAAATACTCCTGGAAAGTCTTATGGGAAAAAGCATAAGTCTTCCATCTCTTATTTATCAATAAGCCAGATATCACTTCAATATCTGATAATATACGAGATGAATTATTGATTAAAGGTAGAAATTTTTCTTCTTTAAAAAAGGACTTGCCTTCCTCAAAAGTAATAACTGCTATTTGCCTTAAAGCCTTTCTTAACTCAGATACATTTATCCGAACACGGTCATTAAATTGGTTCCATTTCTCTAACAGCAGGTCAATTCCTTCTTTGTAAATGTCAACTCTTTTAGGGGGTAAATCTCCTCTTTCCCTAAAAATTAAACAAATGAGGTGAAGTAGCAATGGTGTATCAGCTAGTTCTAGTATGCGTTTATTTTTCTCTAATTTAAGATTTACAATTAAATTATTTGCTAATATTTCTTTGCTTGTTTGCGTATTTTCCTTACTTTCTGCAAACCAATTACTGATAAATTTATCTATTTGGAGTTGTTCAAAATCAGCTACTTTAGATAAAGTAAAATTACCAAAAGCTTTAGATTTATATGCCTGATATTCTTTTCGACAACTCACTATAACTCGATTTTCGCCATACTCATCAACTAAGTGATGAATTTCTTTAACAACTGCTCGAATTTTCTCTTCTGTAACTTCATCCAAGCCATCCAGCAAAAATAATAATCTACCATTGTCTAGTAATACTTCTAATTCCTTTTCTGAAATATGACTCCGGCAATATTTTTTGCGGATGTACCTTATTAAACTAATTTCATCTGCTCTTTTGGCATTCTCAGCCAAGGTTTTTAAACTGATAAAAACAGGTATAAGCTTGGATTTAAAATCAACCTCATCACAGTGAACAGCAATATATTGCAGTAAGGTAGTTTTACCCGCACCTGGTTTACCCAACACCATCAACTTAGGGTTTTTCCGCACTACGTCTTCCCATAATCGCCGTTCTTGACTAAACTCCTCTGAACTAAACTTTTGCGATTCATTAAGCTTAGTCTGCACATAAATTTGGCTGAGATTCCCCCGCATAGGAGAATAGAGGAGATTGAACGTACACAAGGTTTCGCACTCGTTCTGTATCGTCTTGTCGAAATGCGATCGCACTTTCTGCACCAGTACCTCAATATCCTCTGGGTTGGTATACTGGTCAGCAAATAATTCCTTGCGCGGTTCGATAAAGTCCATAATCTGGGAAAGAACATCACCAGGAGTTATAAAACTTGCGTAAGCTCGCCTAATATCCTCGAAATTATCTAGAAAAACTCTAATTTTGTCATAATCCCAAATATCATATCCCTTCAAAGGAACGCTATCTTTAAACTCCTGAAAGATATCGTCTGCTTTATCTTTTGTTCCCTTATCTTGTACAGGTGTTAAAACAACATTTGTAGCGAAAATATAATAATCAGGTTGGCGACGACGTTTTTTTGGATTAGCAAAATCCTTAAGTTCAGATTTTAGTTGCTTCAGCGCCCACTCACCATCTTCTTGTGAATTTTGAGGTCGTTGTCGAAATTTGGCTTGAATTACAATATATCCATTCCAAGGATGATCTTCAGATGGGTAACGAGTCAGACCATTGAAAGTGGCTTCACGTCCTCCGTCCGCGCCATCACCAAATACCACAACTCCAGGACTAACTACCTTGAGTGCGATCGCTTGGATTAATTGTTCAAAGGAGCGTGTAGATAATCCAGCGAGATTGTAGTCCGTCATGTTGCTTATGTATTATCCAACATTATAGTTATTAATAATACCGCATACTCCTTTCCTTGCTTTTGACCCCTTCACGATACATTGCTCATCGAAATAATACCGACAAATTCACGCAAAACCCGATGGCAAGCATCAACATTTGTCTTTGTGTTGGAAATGATTGGTTCTCCACTTGCGCCAACTTGGGTTACTCCTCGTTCTCGCCACAACTGGGAGTCCCTCTGCCAGTCTAGTTCTTGCAGTCTACTCAACCACTTAACCAAATCTTCTGCCGGAACTCTTTCTACTAACAAATCATGAGCCAACATACCCAACGCCTGAAAAACAACAGCACTGACTGCTACTAATTCCTGTCTTTGGGTAGCACGTTCCTGTTTATTCATAATCCTCCAAGGATCGTTAGGGATAATGCTTGCGATCGCTGCCCAGAATGTTGTCGCCCAATCAATCAGAGGTTCTAAATCGGTTTGAGATTTTAAATTGGGGAACATACGTTGAGTAGCGGTGACTAAGGTTGATAAGGTCAGTAACTTGGGATTGTGCTTACCTAAGCCGTTTTCAACCGTCTCCACATTGTCACGAAACTGAGGAACTCGGCAGATCAAGTCCTTGGCGATTAAAACTGTGGGCGATCGCTTGTCAAAGGCATGGGATAGCGACACACTTGGTCTTTGGACTAATAGGTTTTGGTCGCGGAAAGCTTGGCGTTCCTCTTCTAATGACAGTCCTGCATATATCAACACGCCAATTTCTAATTGTGAAAGGATAATGGCATACTCCGACTCTTGTGTCTGTATATCTTGCAATGCTTGGCGAATGCCATAGCATCGATGCTGACCGTCGGTTAAACGCAAACTAACCGAATGGTAAGGAAGGTAGATATTGCCATCTCTGTAAGTTGGCGATGGCTGAACGTTAACGCAAATCGGCGGGAAAAACGTAGTTCCATTTTGATAAGTCTCCAGAATATACCGAGCGATCGCCTTAACTCGCGTCTGGTTAAGTTTACGTTGAGCAAAGTCTGGCAACTCCGCAATGTTTGGGATATAAAGATGACCGTCATTTAACAGTCGGACAACATCACCAAAAGTAATACTGGCAACATAACTTATTTGTTCACCCAGAGAACCGCGCTGTACGGGAACGCCTTTTATAACCAGTTCAAACATTATTTTTCTAGTTAATTTTCATTGTGGGTAAGCTTGCATACAAGCATACATGGTAGCAGAAATTAGTTGTATGTATTTATGCTGGGGTCAGTTATATAGCGGTATTGAAACCATTGCCTTATCAAGCACGGATTCCAGATGAAATTTATGCCCAGTTGTACCAAATTAAGCACTCGTTCGAGCAATCGCTTGCTCCTCATCAAATTAGTAATGCCCCAAGCCTACAAGACATGGTTAACGTGGCACTAAAGCGATTGATTAGGGATTGGCAAGACTCTGAACAGAAAAATTTGCTACATCATCAACTTCTTGAGCAACGCAAGATAGCCCGTTCAAATATGGGTCGTAAAAAAACTAAAGACAGTTAATAAAGGTAGAGAATGATTGATTTAACAACCTTTCACAAATGTCTAGTTCAACCCACAGCTCGTGGCTATGACCTAGATGAAAAACAGAAAGAAGCTGTAAAGTATGGCGATGGGCCTTTGTGGCTTCTAGCGGGGCCTGGATCTGGCAAGAGTGAGGTGCTAGTAACACGAACTTTAAAATTGCTCTGTGTTGATGGTGTTGACCCAGGCTCCATTCTCTTAACTACGTTTACTGATAAAGCAGCACGTAACCTTCAAGATCGGTTGGCAACGTACCTAGCGGCACTACAAAATGCAGAGCCTAATCTGAAAGATATGGATTTAGCTGATATTAGAATTGGAACATTGCACAGTTTATGTAATGAGATTCTTCAAGAATATCGCTATCCAAATTATCAGAATTTTCGCCTTCTTAATCAAGTTGAACAGGATTTATTTACCTATCAGTATACTGATATTTCAAATTCTAAAGATTTAGCTTTTTGGCAACATTTTAATTATGCTGTGCGCGATTGGCGTAATCCCGACTATCCTCCCAATAAATGGCTGCGGGCTAAGGCAGCAGTCACACTTTTTAACCACATTGTAGAAGACTACGTTGATATACAATTAATGCTCAATGCTGGCGAACATTGGGCAACTTTAGCAAAATTTTATCAGCAGTATGCTCAAGCTATAAAGGATAAATATCGTTGTGACTTCGCTCATCTTCAAGAGTGTTTTCTTAACTTCATCACCTCTGATGTAGGACACAATTTTTTGCAGGGAAGCGATCAGAATCCTCCTTTGCTATACGTATTAGTTGATGAATACCAAGATACTAACCCGATTCAAGAGCAAATTTACTTAGCCCTAGCTAATCAATCACCACACAATATCACAGTAGTTGGCGATGTTTACTAGCAGCACTGGTTCAAATAATTGACCCAAATCACACTTTTCAGGATAAAAAAACTCCGCAGGAAAAACCTTTTTCATGGATTCCAACAATTCAGCAATGGTTTAATACTCTTGATAGCGTAAGAAATAACCCTGATATCGCTACAAAATTACTCTATGATTACCTAGACAAGAGTAATGCACAATTGCCACAAATATGTGCAAATAGCCTAAATAAGATGAATCAAGGTAGATTCCTCAAACTAAATTTATTAGAAATCATTTATCGCATTCTTTCGCTGGAACCATTTCGGACATGGAGGCAAGAGCCAATAAAAAACTTACGTCTTGCTAAAGTTACTCGTCTTTTTGAAGGTTATAACAGTTTTAAGTTAGATGTTTTACAATCTAATACTGCTGGAAATTACATAGATGATAGTTTTCTTAATAGACTATATAATATGTTTATTGGCTACTTAATTGAAACGGGTATTGATGATGATGAAGATGATGAGATTATTGTTCCTCCGGGATATTTACCCATTATGACAATTCATCAGTCAAAAGGGTTAGAGTTTCCTTTTGTATTTGTTGTGATGAAGTTAGGTAGAGAAGGAAAAGTTGGAGCAGCACAAATGCTTGAGCAAACCTTAGCTCCCTTTCGACAAGTTCTTTATCCAAGAGCTACTAGAAACCCAGAAGATTTAGCCATAGAAGATGATATCCGGTTGCTTTATGTAGCTTATTCACGCGCACAGAATGGTTTGATTTTAATCGGTACGCCAGAACAGATTAAAAAGCATATCTCTGTACCTAATCGTAATAATCAGGAATTTAAGCGTAACACATTCGCTCTTAAAATATAAATAAAAGATTATGGTTATAGATAGACTAAAACCCTTTCAAGGTGTTTCAATTCCTTCACCCAAAACACCAAATATAAAACGTCGTTATAGCGTTACCCAAGATATAGTCGCATTTAGACGATGCGCTCGTCAATATGGCGCTTTTAATGTCCATAAATATGCACCAGCTTATCAAACGCAGACTTACTTTGGTACTATTCTTCACCAAGTTTTAGATCGTTGTCATGCTCATTTTAATGGAAAGATAAATCCTTTAACGAAAGGTACTCTACCAGACAATGGAAGCACTCTAAGCAATGACGAAATTAATGATTACTTTGATGAGCTTAAACAGGCAGAAAAAGCAAAAAAATTATTAGTACCTCCAAGTGATATTATCAAGTATTTTATTGAAGTTGAAAATGGCTTAAAAAGTCAAGGAATTCAAGCAATAACCCAAGATATTCGACTGAAGGCTGTAAAATTACTTCAATACTTTAATGCTCTTGAAGGGCCGGAACTTTACAAACGAGTTAAAGATACAGAGCATCGGTTGCAGGCAGATCGCACTACTCATATTCTTCATGGTGTTGTTGACCTTTTGGTAGATACACCTAACGCAATAGACAACCCCGCACACTGTGAAATGTGGGATTACAAAGGCAGTAGTTTTTTGAATATCAATCGCCAAGACCTAGAAAACTATGAATTCCAAATGCGGGTTTATGCCAAACTTTATGAGTTAAAACATGGTGTTTTTCCTGGAAAAGCTATTTTATATTTTCTTAATGAGCTTGATGGTGATACTTGCCCAACTCAACGCCCAGTTAATGCTCTGTTAGAAGTCAGTATTAAACAGAGTGAGATTGATGGTGCAGTAAATGAGTTCGCAAAAACTGTACTAGAGATTGAGAAAGCACGTTGCAATGACCAATGGAAGCCAGCAGTTTCAGGAAAAATTAGCGAACAAGATTGTGCTATTTGTGATCTCCGTTGGGATTGTCCGACTCCAAACGTCACACTTAGATATCCATAATCGCTATTCCAAAAAATCTTCTCTATCTAATTAGGGTAAATCAAATTATAGCAGCAGGTAAATCTAGCGATCGCCAAAAGAAAATAGAAGAGTTAATGGCACAGGTACGGCAACAACTGGGTGTACCTATGCGCCAAACCCAACTCAAAGCTTTACTACGGGTTTTTATTCCCGACTACATTCAGCAACTAGGCGATACACCTCTGGTTAACTGGCGTATTTTTCGGGAAATTAACCACGAGTTTCTTCCCTCGTGTGCTGAACAGCTAGTACGTGACCCTACATTTACTGAAGCATCGGCGCTACTTTACCGCAAAGTAGTTAAAGCTAGGCGTGACAAACAACCACCGCCCTATCCAGAGTTAATACGTTTACTTGAAATTTACGAAGCCGAATATGGTGCTTCGTTACCTGAAGCACGTAAAGCATTTGAAGCAGGGGTAGAACGCCGGATGCTTTTAAATTGTCGCTGCAACTGCTCTAGTTGCTTAGACGACCGCAGTGGCGACATCGAATCACCAGGTTTAAGCCGTCACCTGCTGAACCGTCCTTTACTGACGGAATGGTTAAATCAGGTTCGCACTCCTCAAACCCTAGAATTAGATGGCACTGTAAGCGGTGCTAGCATCTGTGACAGAATGAGTTCCTTGCTGGAAAATGGCTGTCAAACGATTTATTTACGGGTAAAAACCGATAATCTTACGTCCCTCTGTGCCACAATTAGCTACTTGACGGACGCAGGCATCGACACAGATACCGGTATGGTTTACCCAATGATTACTGATATTCAAACCATCTACCCTAACGATTTAAGACCAAACGAAGTACCTGTAATTCAAGTAACAGTTCGTCCTATAAAGTGAGGTTCCGCCAGTGACAAAGCAATTAACTCAATTGCAACTCAGTGGTCAGGCAATGATTTACAACTTTCTGCTCAATGAGATTTTAGCATCACAATTAGAGGGCAGTTACGAGTTTTGGATTGTCTCACCTTGGGTAACAAATTTACGTTTAAAAAAACCCTACTATGTCTCTTTTGGGGAAATTGTAGAGACAAAACAAGAAGCATTACACCTGTTTGACATTCTGCATCAAATGGCCGCCAATGGGGGTAAAGTGTACATCACAGTAGGTAGTGATAAAGAATATCATCCAATATTAAGACAACTCAGCAACAAAAGCGATCGCATTCAGGTAAGGG
>CAZZZY010000225.1:0-8576 GCA_964658545.1 uncultured Acetobacteraceae bacterium
TACGAAAACTGCCACAATCAACTCAAGATATATTGCAGTTAGCTGCTTGTATTGGGAATCAGTTTGATTTAGCAACTTTAGCAATTGTTTCGGAAAAATCGTCAATTGAGACGGCTGCTGATTTGTGGAAAGCATTACAATTCGGGTTAATTTTACCGCTCAGTGATGTTTATAAGTTTTATCAGGGAGAAGATAATGAGAGATTGGTGCTGTCAGATCATAATACCAGTCAACAAACAGCTTCATATAGATTTTTACATGACCGAGTACAGCAAGCGGCTTATTCCCTAATTCCCGATGACCAAAAAACAGCAACTCATCTCAAAATAGGACAGTTACTTAGAGAAAATTTATCACAAATAGAGCTTGAGGAAAAACTGTTTGATCTTGTCGTGCATTTGAATTTAGGAATGGAGTTAATTACTCAACCAAGCGATCGCCAAGCATTGGCTCAACTGAATTTGCAAGCTGGAGTCAAGGCGAGAAATTCTACAGCTTATGCCGCAGCTAGAGTTTATTTACAAACGGGGATGCAGCTGCTTGAGACAAACTGCTGGCAACATCAGTATGAATTGACCCTGAATCTGTATGTGGCGGCTGGGGAAGTTGCTTATTTAAATGGTGACTTTGATGGCGTGGAACAGATAGCAACAATAGTATTGCAGCAAGCAGAGACAATTTTCGACAAAATTAAAATTTATGAAATTCAAATCGCAGCGCAAGTTTTACAAAGTAATGTGTTGGAGGCGATCGCAGTTGGCAGAAAAGCATTAGGGCAATTGGGGGTGGAACTGCCGAAAGAAGCTGACGGAGCTAAGACTAGCAAAATGCTACAAATCCTGACCACACAACTCGAAGGTAGACAAGTTGAAGACTTGATCGATCTGCCATTAACGACTGATCCCACCACTCAGGCCGCAATGGAAGTAATGGGAATGTTGTTTTCAGCAATTATCCAAGGAATGCCCGGTTTATTACCCTTGCTTAGTTCAATGATGGTGAGTTTATCTCTGCAATCAGGCAATACTGTGCCATCAACAACTGGGTACGCTATTCACGGTATGGTATTGTGTGCTTTTTTGGAAGATGCTTCCGCAGGCTATGCTTTTGGTAAATTGGCTCTAAGTTTACTGGAAAAATTTAATATCCAAAAGATTAAATCCGTTGTGATGTTTCTGTTTGGCTGCTTTATTCAACATTACCAAGAGCCATTGGATGCCACAATCCCAATTTTGAAAGCAGCATACCACACTGGCATAGAAACTGGAGATTTTTTATATGCTGGTTATGCCCTCGCTACCCAAAGTAATGCTAGTTTTTTTAGTGGTGCAGAACTGAATAGTTTTATTCAAGACATGGCTGATTATAGCGTGGCATTGGCTCAGGTGAAACAATATTCTGCTCAAGTATATGTGGATCTGGGAAAACAAACGGCAGAAAACTTAATTGAACTAGTCACTCAACCACATTGCTTAATTGGCAATACCTACAATGAAACGTTGATGCTACCTAAACACCAGCAGGATAATGACCTAACAGCGATCGCCCAAGCCTATATCTACAAATTGTTGCTTGCTTACTATTTTGGGAATTATCCAGATGCACTCAACTATGTTGAGCAAGCCAAGCTGTGTTTAATGGCTGTATCAGGATCGATTTTTGTGCCGATTTTCCATTTTTATGCTGCTTTAACTCATCTAGCACTTTTCCCCGCCCAGCCAGAGACAGAGCAAGCGGAAATTATTCTTCAGGTGCAAACCCATCAAACTGTTCTGCATAAATGGGCGCAAGATGCTCCGATGAACCACTTGCATAAATGGCATTTAGTTGAGGCAGAAAAGTGTCGAGTTTGCGGCAACAAATTAGCAGCAATGGAGCAGTACGATCGCGCCATTACCCTTGCCAAAGAAAACCAATTCCTCAACGAAGAAGCATTAGCCAACGAACTTGCAGCCAAATTCTATCTCGATTGGGGCAAAGAAAAAATCGCTCAAACCTACATGACGGAAGCCTATTATTGTTACACCCGTTGGGGAGCCAAAGCCAAAGTAGTTGATTTAGAAACCCGCTATCCCCAACTGCTCGTCACAATTAGGCAAAAACAGGAACCATCTTTCAAACCAACGGAAACGATGCTTGCTATCTCCTCTCACACGATTGGGAGTTCCACCCTCAGTAATACTAGCCTCTGTGAAGCCCTCGATCTGGCAACCATTCTCAAAGCCTTTCAATCGCTTTCGAGTGAAATTGAGTTGGAGAAATTACTCTCAACCCTACTCCAAGTCATACTCGAAAGTGCTGGTGCTGATAAATGTGCGTTGTTGATGCCAAAAGGCTCGCGCTGGGTAATTGAAGCCCTTTCTCAACTCGAACAGCCTAACGTTATCTTGCGTTCGCTACCCTTTGATGATGGTCAAATAGTACCCGTTACCCTAATCAATCGAGTCAAAAATACCCTCTCCTTGGCTGTAATTGAAAATGCAGTAGTCGATCCAACCTTGGCGGCTGACCCTTATATGCTGCACCATTCACCCAAGAGTGTTCTTTGTGCGCCAATTCTCAACCAAGGTAAATTGATTGGCATTTTGTACCTCGAAAATAACCTGACAGTGGGAGCATTTACGAGCGATCGCCTACAAGTTCTCAAACTCCTCACTACTCAAGTAGCTATTTCTCTAGAGAACGCGCAACTATATCAAAAATTAGAAGACTATTCTCATACTCTAGAACAAAAAGTAGAAGAACGCACCCAGAAATTAACAGAAAAGGCAACTCAGCTAGAATCAACACTCGATAAACTTTACTCAACTCAAGCCCAACTAATTCAGTCCGAAAAAATGTCCGGGTTAGGACAGTTAGTTGCTGGGATTGCTCATGAAATTAATAATCCGATTAATTTCATCTATGGCAACTTAGAACCTGCGGGTGAATACGTTGCATCCTTAATTGAATTAAATAATTTATATCAGCAACTTTATCCGCAACCGTTGCCAGAAATTGCCGAGAAAATGGCAGATATCGAACTAGATTTTCTGGTGGATGATTTACAAAACCTGCTGAAATCGATGAGGGTGGGAGCAGATCGGATCCGGCAAATTGTGCTGTCACTGCGAAACTTTTCCCGCTTGGATGAATCAGAAATGAAACCAGTAGACATTCACTCTGGTATTGATAGTACATTGTTAATTTTGCAACATCGACTTCCGAGTAACAGTAAACATCCAGAGATTGCAGTCATTCAAAAATATGGACAACTACCTTTAGTTAATTGTTATGCGTCTGCTCTCAATCAAGTGTTCATGAATATTATCAACAATGCTATTGATGCCTTAGAATCATCCGATACAAATTGCCAGCCTACTATTATAATTCAGACGGAATTCCGAGAAACAAACAAGATATTAATCCGCATTGCAGACAACGGTATAGGGATGAGCGAGTCAGTGCAAAATAAAATATTTAATCCATTTTTTACGACAAAATCAGTAGGTAACGGTACAGGTTTAGGATTGTCAACTAGCTATTCGATTGTGGTAGAAAAACATGGGGGTAAGTTAAGCTGCACTTCTGCACCAGGAGAGGGTACAGAATTTATCATTGAAATTCCGGTGTAAAATTTTTCTCTTGTTTATAAAAAACTTTAGATATCTGGGAACAATAAATCTGTAAATCATCAAGATTTGGCTTTTAATTGCCAGAGGGAAGGAATTATCAAATGTCTAATTGGCAAAACGTTCGCTTCCAATGGCAGCGAGTTCGATATTATCTGATTTTTCTGGCTGCTATCTGGTTGAGCTTAGGGGTTCCGGGTTGCAGTTTTTTGCCACCCAATTCTCAAACCTCTTCATCATCACCTCTGCCGACACAAACTGCAAGCTCTAAAATGCTACGTGCAAAACTCTGCTGTAGTTGGAGCGGATGAAACAAGCTTTAGCCAAGGAAACGTTGATGGATGTAATTCCAAAAATACTAAAGCTTGGCTCTGGGTAGCTGTTACACCATTAGTCACGTTTTTCCTTTCTTACGCTTTCTCGCGGTACGGATGCAGCCAAGAATCTACTGGGGGAAAACTTTAGCGGTATTTTAAACTCCGACCGATACGCATCATATAACTGGGTCGGGTTGGAACAACGACAACTATGTTGGGCACATTTAAAAAGAGAATTCATCAAAATATCCGAGCGGGCTGGAGTTTCCCAGGATATTGGAAATGCTCTGGTCAAGCAACAACAGAAATTATTTGAATTATGGCATCGAGTCAGGGATGGAACTTTGAGTCGTTGTGATTTTCAATTATTAGTTCCAGAAATTCGCGATTCTATCAAGTCTTCCTTGGAAGAAGCTGCGAATTACTCGATTGGACCACAGGAAAAAACTCCACTAGCAAAAACTGTTCGTACCTGTCGTCAAATACTGAAAGTTGAGCCAGCTTTATGGCTGTTTGTCGAAGTTGAGGGTGTGGAACCGACAAATAATGCTGCCGAGAGAGCGATACGTCCTGCGGTGATATGGCGACGTACCAGTTTTGGTTCTCAAACACTAGCTGGTAGTAATTTTGTGCAAAGGATGCTAACCGTTGTCACTACCCTTAAGTCTCAGCGGCGAAATGTCTTGGAATTTATGACTCGAACAGTGAGTGCTAAACGTCTTGGTCAACCAACTCCAACTTTACTTCCTCAAGTTCCTGTTGCTTAAGAAGTAGTAAAAAATGTTGCTTAACATGCACGAACTTATACCCGTTTATTTTACTTTATTGAATAAGCCTACTGTCTTCATCAGTTGCCCATAGCTCTTTTCAACGAAGGCTTTCGTTCTTTTACTATTTGCGATCGCCCTGTGGTCGATTACCAATTAACTTTCTTAGTCAAACTGAAAACATCACAGCATTTAAGCACCATATCTCTCAGTTTGAAGCGCAAACTGGTGCAAAAGTTAATCTGATTGCTGTGCCGTATAATAATTTGTACGACACTCTCTGGAAAGATTGGTCGGGTAGTGCTTCCAAGTATGATGGGGCGTTTTTCGTTTCTCAGTGGATGACAGATTTTGCCAAGACGGGCTATCTGGAAAACCTGACCCAGCGTGTCCAGACTGATACCGCCCTGCAATGGCAAGATGTTGCGCCCTTCTTCCAAAACTTCAGTGCTACTTACCAAGGACAAATCTACGCAATGCCTCTGGATGGAGACTTTCACATGGCTTACTTTCGTAAAGACCTCCTGGAACAGGCAAAATTAGAACCGCCCAATACTTGGGAAGAGTATCTTGCGCTAGCCAAGCGATTTCACGGACAAGACCTCAATGGTGATGGTCAGCCTGACTATGGATCTTGCATTGACAGAACTTTTGATCCGATGAATGCGGCTTGGTTGTTTTGGTCAATAGTCAGTCCTTTTCTTCAGAGTCAGGGAACTGCCCAAGGGACATTTTTTGACCCAGACACGATGAAACCTTTGGTTAACAATCAAGCCTTTGCTAGAGCATTGGAAATTTCCAAACAAGAAAGAGATTATGGATCTGCCCAAACCACAAGCCTAAGCAACCTTGCAACACAATTATTTATTAGAGGGCGATGTGCGCTAGCAATTAGTTGGGGTGACATTGGCACTATGGCAATTAATCCAGCTACCTCTAAGGTTATTGACAAAGTTGGTGCGACCATTACCCCAGGCACAACCCAAATCCTTGATCGCAATACTGGCAAGTTAGTCGCCTGTGATAAGTTTACCTGTCCATATAGCATTCAAGGAGTCAATCATGCTCCTTATGCTGCCAGTGGCGGGTGGGTTGGCATTGTCAATGCCAAAGCCAAGTTCAAGGTGAAAGATGCAGCATAAGTAGATAGGCACAATTAAACCGAACTACGTAAACTTATGTAAAGCACCAGAAACGCTTTGAATATAAGCTTTTAAGCGATTTACATTTCTTAATCTAGTTGTGTTTTTTAGCGCCCACCTACTTACTCGTTTCTCTCCTTTATGAGTCAACCAGCACAATCAAATATTGTCGCTATGTCCTTGATTGAAAGCCAAATATAATCGCGCGGCGAATAATGCTACTGATTTTTCAAAGGTGGTGATATCAACGGGATCGCGGTAAGTGATAGCGGGCGTGGTGTAATTATTTTCATCAAGTTTGATTCCAGATAAAAAGGTTGTTTTTCCTGCTCCCATTCGTAGTCCTTGGTTATCAGGAACAAAACGCTGTTTCCCTGGGCGATTTGCATCATACACCCATTCGCCCGGAGTTTGAGCATTAGTGATAACTCGCTCCAAGAAGCCTGCCAAATCCAGGTTTCTTCCCAGCATAGTTAAAGCTTTATTTATGGCATTTTGTAAACGCTTGATATCTCGATTGATAGATAATTGGAGGCGATCGCAGTTCATAAATAGGACTTACGCACTGTACAAAATAACTATCTTGTGCATCGACGTAAATACGTTGTTTCAGGCTTTTGTCAAGCACCATTAATTGGATGCGTAGGCGTAGCCCGCCGCAGGCATCGCAAAAATATAATTGGAAAATCGAGCTATAAGCCTTGAAAACTATACCTGTTATTTTGGCTTTTCTGTCAATGCGTAAGTCCTAAAATTGTCCACCGCCCACCAAAATCTGCTTCCCAACTTTCTGGAGGATTTTGCTCGTTACTATTATTATTGTTGTCGTTGCCCGAATAGGTGACGGTAAAAGTTAGTATTCCGGTTTTGGGGTCTAAGGATTGAATTTCGGTTCCGCCCCTGTAGGTATAACAAATTTGTTCAATTTCGCCGTCATTATCACGATCCACCCTAACGCTTCCTAAACGTGGGCAATGCAAGCGAATCTTCTGGTAAATTGTTGCCCCAGCTATGTTACTGTATCGTTTGGGACGATAAAGCCGCAAGTAACCTCGTCCCGTTACTAGCATTTGAGTGACTGCCATTGTCAGTGGGTTGGCATCTTCATCATTCTCATGCATCGCAACGTGTTTCAGCATTTGATCTATCCAAGTCTGCAACATCTTTTCCGCCTCAACTATTTGTGGCGATCACTGTTCACTTGGAACCGGATTAACTTCACTTCCATCACTGGCATCAGTACCAGAATACAAAAACCACTGGGGTATCAGTCCAATCATTGCGGCGACATTGCGATCGACACATTCTTTAATTAGATTGTTAGAAATAAAACCCTCTCTAATTTGCCGATGAATTTCTTCTGAACGCGGTTCATCAGGGGAAGGTTTTGGCCCTGTCCAAAATCGGAAAGTATCGCCACAGTAATACAACCAATTCTCAACAAAAAAGCTGTTACTGTGTCTGCGATAGACATCGAAGCCCTTTTTATATCAGAACAAGCTTCAGCTTCGTCCAATACTTCCACCACTAGCGCTACTGCTACTGCCGCTACTATTCCCCCTGTGCAGACACCAGTAGTCAATAGCACTTCGCCTTCAGCTTAATAGAAGCACTGTTTTTAAATGAAAGTAGCTCCGGGAAAATTTTCCTGGGGCTATTTTGTTTCTACTCCCACAATTCGGAATATCGTCGGATTCGCAAGGTAACTTTAAGTTCGTAAGCCAAGTGATCGCCCTTAACTTAATCCTTGTGACTCTTATGTGACTGGACATCAAAATTAGCAACTTTACAAAACTATAAAATCGCTGAAAGCATTATCATTAGGTGTTTTAAAGAATTTTGTTTGAATGCTTTTTATGTGATTCAATAGTTTCATGTAGTTGAGTCGTTAAATCCTGAATAGTAATTATTTCCAAAATCTTAAGGCACCGTTGGGAGATTCTTGTTTAACAAGGCGGTAAGTCAGGGTTGCGCTTGGGGGCGTTGCAGCGAAATAGCTTTCCACCTCGCCTTCTTTCTGGAGAGATGCGATCGCGTCCCACAATTCGGAATATCGCCGGATTCGCAAGGCATCTTTAAGCTCGTAAGCAAAGCGATCGCCCCTAGTTAATTCTTTCAGAATCCCTTCTTGGATTGTTTGAGACATATTTTAAAAATCAAAGTTGTCTTAGGATTTTCTTCAAACCAAATCTCTACAGGTAATCTGGTCATTAAATCAATTACTGTACTCATTTTTCCCCCTAATTGTCCTCTTTGAGCCTCTTCTAAGCTGTGTAATTTCCTAAACAATGCCTCCAATGTTGAGCCATCTACTATCCAAATTTTCTCGAATTTTAATAATGTAAATTGAATACTTTCTGGTAATTGACGTTTATTTCTACTGTGCCAAGCTGTTCTCAAACTAGGCAATAAATCAAAAAATACTTTTTCAAATAATTCCGATGGAAATGTCAAAAATCTCTGTGATACAGCTTGTTGACTAACTTTTGTGGGATTACACCACAAAAAACCGTCTCTGCCTAACATTCTTGTCAGTTCTCTTACTCCTGCTACGTCTCTCCACAACAGGGTTAACACCGCTGCCATCATTAACGGTAAATTTAGTATCCGTTCTCTGAGTCCTAATTTACGGTAGTAATTTTCTTGATTTGTAATGGCTGGTGTCAGTAATCTTTCTAATTGCTCCGCAATTACTTCATCTTCCACCATTGGTCGCTGTTTCTTTTTGGCGTGGTCTCG
>CAZZZY010000226.1:0-4334 GCA_964658545.1 uncultured Acetobacteraceae bacterium
AGACCCCCCTAGCAAAGGTTTTTATGGTTCCCGTGTTTTCGCCTTCACTGATGACTTAGATGTTACCAATCGCTTATTCCATAACCTGTTGGATGCCGAAGGTCGAGACAGTTGGGGTCGTCCCTTGCGAGGAAGACAGCCATTAGCAGCTTTGCGATCGCATGGTGCTGCTAATGGTAGAGAAAGGCTGATTGCCGCACAATCCTGGCTATTGTGTGAAGAAATCGGTCACGGTTTGCAACTGCCTTTGAATATTGGGCGCACCAGTTCCCAAGATACTGGAGTTACGCCAAATGCAGACGTGATTGTTGCTACTGCATCCCTGGAAGTGGGATTTAACGATCCAGAAGTTGGAGGTGTCATCCAGCACAAAGCGCCGCGAGATATGGCATCTTTCTTGCAAAGGAAGGGACGGGCGGGACGACGCAGAAGTATGCGACCTTGGACGGTGGTGGTGCTTTCTGATTACGGACGGGACAGAATCGCCTATCAAGGCTACGATATGCTGTTTAACCCAGTTTTAGAAAAGCGATCGCTTCCCATTGCCAACCGCTATGTTATTCGCATTCAAGCGGTTTTCGCCTTTATGGATTGGGTAGGACAGCAATTACCTGCAACTAGAGGAAGTGTCTGGAGAGACTTTGCTACTACTGATTTATACTTAATTAACCGTCAGCGACTAGAAATAAAACTGATCAAAAACATCCTGGAAACAGAAGCAGGACAACGCAACTTAGAAACATATCTGCAATCAGCACTACACCTTACCAAAGATGAAGTCGAAGCAGTTCTTTGGGAACCACCGAGATCATTGATGATGGCGGTGCTTCCGACTTTGCTACGGCGTTTAGAGTCTGGTTGGAAGCGCCTTCCCATTCAGCAAGATGAATCAGACAAAGACTATCAAACCCGTGACCCATTACCTGATTTTGTTCCCCCAAACTTATTTAGTGACCTGCTGTTGCCAGAAGTAACGATTACTACACCAGCACAGACGTGCAACGGTGAGCCAGATATTAACCCCATGCCCATTGTCCAAGCCC
This sequence comes from uncultured Acetobacteraceae bacterium, assembly GCA_964658545.1. Classification (GTDB taxonomy): domain Bacteria; phylum Cyanobacteriota; class Cyanobacteriia; order Cyanobacteriales; family Nostocaceae; genus Nostoc. The sequence continues at coordinate 1,044 of CAZZZY010000226.1, forward strand.
TGAAAACCTTTACTCCAGGCAGGGCGACGCGCCGCTTTGGGGTGCAGCATATCCATGCAACTCACTGGATTGCACCGCCAGATTTGCAACAAAGAGAACAAATTTTACCCGTAGAAGATTATTGTGCCGAATTTGAAGAAGCAGGGAATTTTCAATTTTGGCAAGATGGGCAAGTTGTAGATATTCGCTGCATTCGCCCTTGGGCAATAAATCCTACCCAAGTTCCGGCTAATATTTCAATTACCTCTAACGCCCAATTGGAATGGCGCAGTCAAATTATACCACCCGACTTGGGAATAACACTCGAATTGCCTCAAGGTTCTCCCTGGTGCAAACTGATCACAGAAGTTTGTTGTTTTACTCATACTCAACAATCGCCGGTGGAAGTGCGGCGGTTTGCGATCGCATCTCATGCTAACATCCGGTTCGATAATGGCCAGGAACTCGATACAACAATTCGCTTCACCCAGAGACAGGATGGTAGTCCTGCGGCTGTGGGATTTGCCCAATCTGTTGACGGTCTAGTATTTCGCTTTTGTATTCCACCCAATTTCAACATCAGTCCCAGCGATTCCAATCAAGAGAAAATTCGGGCGTTTCGCACGGCATATTTCCGATATCGGGTATTGACAGATGCGAGATTGTGTGAGTTAACAAATGTCTTTCAACGAGAGTGGCTTTATCAAATATATATATCGATGCTGACCACCCGCGCCTTGGCAGACCAAATCTACCTACCTGAAGCTTTTGAGACGCTTTTGGGTGAAAATATGGGTCAAGAAATGGCAAGGGTTCTGGATAATATCTTCCAAACCTTGAACGTCGAAGAAACCCTACTGGAAGAAGGGGAATCTGCACCGGAACAAATTCAGGGACGGCAGAGGGTACATGATAGGTTGCTGGCACTTGGCAACGCAGACATAATCCAAACTATATTAAATGACCTTGCACCGATTCTCTGGTCAGAACCTGATGAAGAGTGGCACTCTTGGGCAGCATTACGTTTTAAAGCGACCTTGGGAGGGGCGCTGCTGGATGCTTGCGGGCAATTGTGTCCCCACTTTGATTTGGGCGACCTGATTTTAGATATCGATCCTGGCCCGCGTCCACCAGATGCACCTGCTATTTCAGAGGGAGTAGAAGAAATCTGGATAACTGAATCTACCATTGGTGGCGGCGGGGTGATTGAGGAAATCTTGCGGTGCTATGCTGCTGACCCAGCGAATTTTTTCCGCTTGGCGGGGAGTGCATTGGAAGCTGCGGATTTTGAGATTGTGGACTCAGAACTGACGCGGTTATTGGAGTTAACCCAAACCAGTGCAGATGTTGCCGATGCAATGGCTGATGTGCGGTTAGCCGAAAGACATAGTGAATTAAAACAAGCAAGCGATCGCCTCCGCAAAGTCCTGTCCTCTGAGGGGATTTTGGTAACGCATCCGGTGATGACTGCAATTAACGCACGGGTTTTGCGTCCTGGAAGTACCCCGGAAACCGATAAACTACTGCTGGATTTGATTCGTTTGTGGCATCAGGAAGAAGCGCGTTTAGGTATTGAAATTGATGCGCGGGTGTTTGCTTATGTCGCCAGCAACGATGACCAGTTAGATCAGGCGTTGTCGCATCTTGGTTTAGTGCAGCCTAATCCCTATTGGCGGTTTCAAGTGATTTATGGGCTGTTGTGGGCGAGGGGAAATATTATTCGTTCTCGCGCCTTATCTTCCTATAATCCCTTTGCTGTGGTTGCCGATGCTGATAGAGAAATTTTACTGGATATTTTGCAAGTGGGCGATTTTACAGTTTGGCTGAATGAACCCAACTGGCGGGAACAGGTGGAGGAAGCGTTTAAGCAAGGTGCATCGGTTTCGCTGATAGCGCCTCCTGATGCTAGAGGAGATTTAAAGTCAGCGATTTTGAGTTTAGCAGTGGAACCGATGGAACTTGGGTTTTTGCAGGTTTATCCATTGGTGGAGGGAGTGCAGAGGTATCCGCGAGGGTTTGGGGTGAGGCTACGGGTGCGAGAAACGGTGCAGTGATCATGTTACAAAAATATTTGTAGTATAAATTATGTATACTTAGCGAGTATACTTATTAAATTAATATTATGATTTAGAGTCACTTATTTTATTTTCTATGGTTCTAATTTTAGACTAGGAACTTCTCTTAGAAAAGACTGAAATAATTACAAGCTTTTGATAATTTACATTTTATTGACTAAGTAATAAATATAAAAAATGACATTTTCTGAAAAATTGTGGGATAAATTTCTAACTTACGATAATTTTCTGCTGGCTTGGCAAAGAACAATTAATGTTACTAGCCGTATGATTATTGATGAGTTGGGGTTTAAAATATTTGCCTTTAATCTCGAAGCTAATCTAAAAGATTTAATAAGGAAAGTACAAGCGGAAGATTTTCCCTATACACCGCTAGCAGATCATAAAGTGTATGTTCCCAAACCATCAACGACATTGAGAACAATGTCGTTGATGGCTGTACCTGATGTTATTGTTTACCAGGCTGTTGTTAATGTTATTGCTGACGAAAGTCATCAATATCTAGTGACTCACCAGAATCAACATATTTTTGGTAATATTTATGCTGGTTCAGGTAAACGCTGGATGCTCCGTCCCTGGAAACAACAATATAATAACTTCGTTAATTCTGTTGAAAGATTATACCGTAAGGGGAATTCTTGGATTGCTTCAACAGATATTGTGTCTTTTTACGACACTATTGACCACGAAAGACTTATTCAGATTCTATGGAAATATTGTAAATGTAAAAGAGATAGTAAATTTGAAAACCTCTTAAGAGAATGTCTTTCAAAATGGTCAGCACATACAGCAGATGTAAAAATGAGTCGTGGAATTCCTCAAGGTAGTAATGCTTCTGATTTCTTAGCAAATTTATTTTTATATGAACTTGATAAAATCATGATTTATCAAGGATATAATTATGTACGCTATGTAGACGATATAAGAATTCTAGGACGTGATAAGCAAACTGTTCAGCAAGGACTAATTCTTTTTGATTTAGAACTTAAGCGGGCTGGATTAGTAGCTCAAGTCACAAAAACGAGCATTCATGAAATAGATGATATAAATAAAGAAGTTACACATTTACGCTTTATAATTACAGATCCCACAGGAACAGGAGAATATACTCTAATTAAAGAGCCTACTATTTCTCAAAGTGAACAGGCTGAATTAGCGGCAGATTACGTTAAAAAAACAAATACCAATAGTATAGACGAAGAAACAAAAGTATCAAATATTTATCCTGATTTAGATG
>CAZZZY010000226.1:4344-8557 GCA_964658545.1 uncultured Acetobacteraceae bacterium
CGAAAGATCCTCTTCAAATAGAAATCTGAATATAGATACAGATGGAAATGAAAAACTGCAAGATCAATTGCGCGAGATATTTTTAGAAGCTTATTCACTTTTAGATAATTTAGACAAAAGTAAAGAAGCAGAATCAAATCTCACGTTTTGCTTGTACCGACTAGAACCTCATGAGTCAATACGTAAGCAAATAGTAGATTTACTTGACAGGCTGCCTTGGCGTTCTGAAGCTATATGTTATTGTTTAGGGCGTTTTAAAAACGATTTATTTATTATAGAAGAATTGCAAAATTTTATAAATAAACATAAGGTATATTCTTGGCATCGTGCGAATTCACTATGGTCTTTATATCAAATTAGTGGAGCTAAAAATACTTCATTTCTATGCCGAGAATGGCTAGCTGATACTCGACTAGATTGGTATGCCAGAATGATAGCTGCACGAATATTGGGAAAACTTCCTGCTCAACATTCTTATTTTATGGAATGCTTGCAGCAAGAACAGCATAATACTAAAAATGATCCAGAAGCTTCATCACTGCTGAGACAAGAGTTAGCTTATAGTGCTTTTCAGAGGATTAAATCACATGATAAGCTTTTAGCATTATTTCGTTTAATTTGTACTGATCAAAGCCCTGTATTACATAGATTAGCTATTTATCTTCTACAAATGAATAAATGTAGAGTTACTTGGGATGATTTAAAGCCATATCATCACGAAATAAGCAAGCTATCAGATTTAGTTAGAGATGTTGGCTTATCACCAGACGCACCAAAAATATGCTTTATCTACCAAACACTTTCAACTATGTATGACGTTTCATTTTCATCTAGCAATCTTTGTCTGTTTTATGGTGTGCATTACGAAAGAGCAGTTGAGCAGTTACGAGAATCTGTAAGTAGTTATCATAAATCACCTAATGCTTATATCAGAACTTTCCATCAATTTGCACATCTTACTTTAATTGCTTTTTATGAATATGCTTTTCCCTCAGAATCAGGATTACATGACGGCTATGCATCTCTCACAGACAGAAAAGTTTTCACCACTTCCCTTCCAAGTGGCTACGAAACTTGGAAAGAACTTGGCTCTATGCGGAACCGTGTTGATCATCCAGTAGATAAAAAAACAAAATCACACTCCAAAAAGATTACTATTGAAGAAACGAAATTTTTTTGTAAAAAACTCAATGTTGCTCTCCAAGAAATTTTTGATTGTTGGCTAAGTGCGTCTCCTGTTCCTACTCCTACTACTTCTGTTACCATATCAAAAACATGATGAATAAACCAATCATCTAAATCTGAAAATTACTCTATCGCACCTACCCACAACGCTATAATCATTGATTAATTGAGGCACAATAGAACCAAAGGTACTGTGAACACACAATGACTACTCAATTGATGGTTCAGCCCTCATCCTTAATGTCTTCTGGTATCAGGATAAGCGAATTCGGTGATATTTATCTTTTTAAATTTACCGATGAGCTACAGTATCGCTTTGAAGAACTGTTGCAGAAGAAAAAAGCTGATACGCTCACTCCTGAAGAAGAAGCTGAATATGTAGGCATTTCCGAACTTGAGCGAATATTTACCTTGATTAACGCTCAACTAGCAGCCAAAAGTAAATGGTGTCCGAACAAACTCGAAGACTTGTAAGAAAACGATCTGAATATCTCTGCGAATACTGTCACTCTCTAGAATACTTGAGTCCAGACCGTTTTACTATTACCCTATTAATCCAGGCAAAATAGAACTAAAGCATTATGAAAATATTATGACTAATCCAACCAGAGTTCAAAACTGATGCCGGATGAAACACCTGTAGATCCCTTTCTAGCCCAGTTATATGAAGGATACACCGAGGCGGAAGTAGAAGAAATAAAGCAGTATCTGGCTGAGTGGGATGCTTCTACCTATATCAGCGTAGCTCAGAGTATTTTAGACCATGCTTCCAGAAAAGAATTCGAGCCATTGAAATATCTGCGAAAAGCCCATAGCTTCAATAAAAAAAGAGCAGTCAGAGTTCCGAAAACAGGATATCGTCAAGATGGTTCAGCAGTCTATCGAAAAGGAACTGAATATTTAATTGTACGTCCCGATAATTTTGGTGTTGAAAAAATAGTCACTTATGGAGTAAATGATGACTAAAGCAACGCTCAATACTCAAAACCCTGAAATCACCAGAAACTACATCACTCATCTATTACAGCAGTTAACTGACGATTATAAAAACACCAAAGAAGAACGAAAAAAATTAGCTTCTTTATCACCCGCTTCTGATGAAGAATTTACTGTTTTAGAGGAAATCGAACTGTTAACAGTTGATATCCGAGGCTATGCCAGTCAAATTCAGGCAAGGGGTAAGATTGAAAATGAACAGCAGGCTATTGAGCGTTTGCAAACTATGCACGTCTTTGATGTTCCTGCTATTGCTCAATTTTACTTTGTCGCAGATGGAGACTACAAGCAAATAAAAGCTTATATTAGAATGCTAGATTACTTACGCTTGCTGATTCTAGAATATTTGCGCTCGTACCAAAATTTACAACAAGAATCTGCTCAAATTGAATAAATTAAATGCCATCCCGCTATATTCACTCCCGCCTAAGTTCCCGCCAAATCCCTGACTTACTCCAAACAATTTTCGTCGCCGAACTTATCACCCCCAGCCAATGCGTGTGGCTTGTTTCCCCGTGGATATCTGACATCCCTGTTATCGATAACACGGGTCGCAGATATTCCCCGTCCCACAGGTCGGGTACTGCGGGACTTTTATATGGCATTGCAAGCAGGCGATCGCACTACTGCGGAAAACTCACTACAATACCTTGTAGACCAGCATCGTCTGGATGCGCTGAATCTGCTGTTTTTGCGGGTGCAACTCTTAGCAGAACTAGAGCAATGGAATGAGTTGCTTACCCTCCCGGAACTAGGCAATCTTTTGCAGGTTCGCCGCCCCTTCGCCGTTACCCAAGCCTTACTTAGAGCAGTGTACCTCACTGAACTACAACATTTTGAGGACAATAACGCCCCAGGCAGTGCTGTAACCTATTTCCAAGAAGTAGTTTTCCCCCGTTACAACAATCTTTTAGCTGTCCGTGCAGGTAGTAAAATCCCGGAAGTATTGAAATTATTTATGCTGCTGGCGGTGGGTGGAGAACCAACGAAACCTGCACTTCGAGACAAACTGCTGGCAATTGGGGAAGTTGAAGAAACTCACCGCAGCTATTTGCAAAGGTTAGCTGCACTGCTAAAAGATGCTACCCCGAACAGCGAAGGCGACCCCCTGCAACAAGCCGAACAGCTATCCAAAAATGGAGACTTCGACCAAGCATTTTCATTGCTTTGTAATGCTCCGTCGTCGAAAGAGAAAGTTCGCTTGCTCCTTCAATGCGCCTACGAGTTGCAAACTTTGGCGGTGGAAAAAGCTGTATTGCAAGCCTTTGACGAGTTGACTGCTGACGAGCAAACAGCCTTGCTGAAGCTACGTTGGAACCAAGATTTTCTTACTCAACTGCGGGGAAGCCAGGAAGGTACAACAAAAGACACCCCAACAGCTTTATCTGTCCCAACGAATTGGCTGGAGTGGTTATCGCAACTGGACAAAAAGCCAACCTGGGAACGAGCGTTATACACTGCACGCCTGGGTTCTGCTGAGTGGGATATCACTAGCTTGCTGACGCAACCACAGGCGGTGGCAGAATTTGACGAATTGTTAAATAAAGTAGGCTCAACAGCTGAGTCTGTCCTGCACGATGCGCTTCCTTACTTGCTAGGATTTTTTCAGAAAGATGAGCAATTTCCCCGTAGCGAGTTTCTCAGCCTTTATTACTCATTGCTAGAACTGCTAGTCCTGAGTACAGAGGGTGGGGATGTTGATTTGGTTTTGTTCAATGATTTAGCGATCGCTATTTTAACTTTGGGAGCTAATACAACAAAATATACAGAGATTGTAGACTATGCTTTGGAGCTTTGGGACAGGTTCGCCTCACCCAAAAAAGTTGATTGGATGCTTGACTTAATTGATGTACTAATATCATATCCCTGCCCAGTCCTAGAAAAGCGCGAACAACTTCTATTTGCTACGGCTGAAACTCTACGCCGTTTTACAGAACGTATTGATGAAGTGCAAAGGGGAATCTTTCGCGCTTTGGTAAAAGATTTACACTTAGAAGAATCGTTTCCAGATTTGCTTGACGAACCAGCGAGT
>CAZZZY010000227.1:0-8552 GCA_964658545.1 uncultured Acetobacteraceae bacterium
AAATTCAGCCGCATTTTTAAATCGACTGGTTGCCCGTAAAGCAAATTCAAAACTTTGATTATCTGGTGCTGGTTCCTGACCAATCGTCCCTGCACCCACCTGAATATTTTGTTCTTGCAGGGCAGTTGTCACATCTTGAGGAGTTAGTTGATGTTGGGCAAGCTTGTTGGGATCAAGCCAAAGACGCATAGCATATTTGCGTTCCCCAAAAATGGTAGCTTGTCCCACACCAGGAAGCCGTTTGATCTCATCGAGAATATACAGATCGACATAGTTACTGATAAAAAGGTTGTCATACTCATTATTCTCTGAGTAAAACCCGTAGACCAGAAGGAGACTGCTTGATGCTGTTTGAACGGTCACACCTGTTCGTTGAACTGCATCTGGCAGTTGAGGCGAAGCAAGTGTTTCTTTATTTTGAACGTTTACTTGAGCAATATCGCTATTGACATCAGTTGGGAAGGAGACAGTTATATTACTGGAACCATCATTACCCGTATTAGAAGATATATAAGATACATCTTTAACACCATTAATTTGTCGCTCAATAATGTTGGTGACAGTGCTTTCTGTTGTTTGAGCATCTGCACCAATATTGGTGGAGCTAACGGTGATTTGCACCGGAGCGAGGTCTGGTAGCTGAGAAATGGGAAGGATCGGAATACAGATGCTTCCCAGCAGTAAAATGATGAACGTACAGACCGTAGTCAGGACTGGACGTTTGATGAAGGTATTGACAAACATAAATCCAGGAACAGTTGAATACTGATTATGGACACAGTAGCTTTTTATTAATATAAGAATTTATTTAATTTACCGAGTTAAAAAAGAAGCATATTTAGGATTAGTGTAGGCGATCGCGCAAAATTGGGGATAAGGGGTAATGGGGATTGGGGACTTTTAAGAAGCAAAGGAGAGGGAGGCAGCGCAAACGCATCTAAATTACTATTAATTACAACCAAGGTTAAGAACCAACCAAAAAATCAGCATTTCTCGTTTCGTTTAGTTTCCAAGACTCAAAGCGATGTCTACGAGGGGCTGTGACGCTCCAAGACTCGCTAATGCTTTGCTATCGGTGACGCTCAAGCTGTGTCAATAAGCAGCTATTGACTAATTCTGGGGGTTTAAGTTGCATAGCAACTAACAAGCGGCAAGTTTTATGGCGGGGTCTAAGAGTGCAAAGTGACGCTCTGTTAGCGCTAAATCCCCGTTACAAAACTTAATTACGAGCTCCTAGCAGGCGACGGTGTACACACAAGTCTTATAACATTTCCCCACAGGCTTTTGATCCCCCCCAATCAAAGAATTTTTGTAGTAAGTTTTAGTCAGGATTTTTAGCTTAATTGAGGCAACAATTAATCAAATCCTAAAAAACAAAAACGCTTATGGTATCAAAACGATGACGGCTCACCATAAGCAATATAATAATGTTGATGTAGATAAAACTAAGGAAGATTGTAGTAATCGCACTTTTCGTAACTCCTGTGTCTATTAAATGTCAAAGAGATATCTGATGAGCAATGGAGTTTTAATTTAACGTTTCTTTAAGAAGACGAAACCAAGCGAATCTCCACAAATGGAGTTGATACCTGACCTATCCAGAAACTTTCTTCTGACTTAGTATCTGTATTTATGGAGCTATGTCTTGTTACAACTTCCTTTGTATTTCTGTACGTAAATCGAACATAATATGTCCCTAGCCTAAGAGGTTCAGAAATCCACTGGAAGCCATTTTGAGCAAGTATACTAAGTCCAAACTGGTTATCTTTCAGCCAAAAAATAGTAATGTCTTGAAAGAAAGTGAGAGATTCTCCTGGCATGGCTAAGGGAAAATCAGATTCCAATGACCCTTCAGGTCTAATGCAGTAGCCATTCCACAAAATTTGTCTATCCGCTTCTACAAGCTCTGGAATCAAGATGTCATGGAAGTTAAAGCGAAGTGGAATTGACTTATTATTAACAATCCGAAGACCAATTTGGATGAAAACATAAGGACAAGGATGTTGGCGTCGTATTATTAACAGAGATTTAAATATGTACAGAAGCTTAGACACCAAGTTTTTTTTTGGTACGAGCAATACCAATTCCGGCACTATAGTTTCAAAGTGGATACCATCGACAACTAAAGTACTATAATCAGCTTCGTCATGTTGAACTAAGTGAAAATTTACAAACTGTGTTGCTAATTGCCCTAATCTTATTTCTTCTTGACTCGCCCCTAACTTCAAGCCATGTGTACTGTGATGCTCACTTTGATATATGAATCGAAGCTTATATGTTGCGGGCTGAAGTGAAGTAAAAGACCAAAATTGGCTAGGTATATTAGGACTTTGGAAGACTTCTGGGACAGCAGAAACCTGAAAAATAAGCAAGTTATTTTGCCAATAAATTTTTCCAGCTAGCGAAAATGATTTTGAATCTCTAGGAGGGACTAAGAAATAAGAAATTTCTTCAGGACTACTATGCTGAACTGGGCTAGTTAAGTTATCTCTTAATCCAGCTACTATATTCTTCCATCTTTGGAAAATAGATATGTTTGGTTGAATGCTTGGAAGCGAAAGATCGGTTATTAATTGCCTCTGTATTTCCTGACCCTGCGATGTCACGAGAACTGGTGTAAATACTTCATATAAGTTTAGGTTAAAATCCTGTAAACTCTTGTTGGTAATACAAATACCAAACTGCACAAAGGTGTTTGTATTCTTTTCGGGGATAGGCAAGACTATAAGGCTAGGATCGGAGATTTTTATATATACGTCACCGTTTTCAATGATATTACTATCATTTGCTTCAAAAAATGTCATAATGGCTACCTTCTCAAGAACTATGTCTACAGATCCTGTGAACTCTCATTACACATGATCTAATACTATTGTCCCCAGAAAGACTTAAATCACAACTACAACTATTACTGTTAAGTTGAATTGAGAGATAGTTTTTAAGTTCGTGAAGGCTTTTTTACGGTTTAAAATAGACAGGAATAAAAGTAGAAACACTATTTACTTTGGAAGTTTCAATTAATATAAATTTACGCTAATTTGTAGTACAAAATAACCGAATTTTTACTCAAATTTTCAAACAAGTATCTACTGAAGTAAAAAACAAAACTTTATGAAGTTAATCTAAAGCAAATCAGGACTTACGCAACTGGCACAAGCGACGGCACGGCGCGGCGCAGCCGCGCCGAGTGCCTAACAACTAATAGCATGGGCGAGAAATTTTGGGAAGTTAGTAATCGAAAAATTACTGCCTCAACGGGTAAATTTCAGTGCATTGGCCTTCCCCTACGGGGCAGGGCTAATTCATTCCATTTCCAACAGGATTTGTCAACATGGTTAGTCTAATGAGCTTTGCCATTACCATTACTCTGAAAATTTAACGACTGCTCATCATTTACCCAAATTGCTTGTTGAGGCACAGAAATGGAAATTCCAGCTTTGTCTAGAGCAACTTTTAGACGGCGGCGAAACTCTCGTGCGACATCCCATTGCTTGAGGGGCTGTGTTTTAAACCAGACACGAATAATCAAACCGCGATCGCCAAATTGATCTATTCCCAAAACTTGCGGCGGTTCCAAAATTTGACGCTGCCAATGAGATTCTTGATTCATCTCGAAAGCAACTGTTTCAATCAACTTCAAAGCCTCTTCTGTATCGGCTTGGTAGGCGATGGGAATCGTTAAATCGGCTCGTGACCAACGGCTAGAAAGATTGGCAACAACTTTAATTTCACCATTGGGAATCGTGATCAAGCGCCCTTCGGAATCCCGCACTTGGGTCATCCGCAAATTCAGATTTTCTACTAAACCTCCCACGTCTCCCACACTAATCACATCGCCTAAAGCGTACTGGTCTTCTAGGATAATCAGAAAACCATTAATCGCATCTTTAATTAAGTTTTGCGAGGCTAGAGACACTGCAACACCAACTAAACTCGCACCCGCTAGCAAGGGAACGATATCTATCCCCAAGGATACCAGCGCTAGTAAGATTCCAACTCCTACGCAGATACCAGTGGCGATGCTTTTAGTCACGCCAGAAAAGGTGGAAACTCGTAGTTGCAGCCGTTCAGAACTTTCTGGAGTCAGTAAAGCACCACTGCTAATTAGAGTGCTGGTGAAGCGGTCAATCAAGGCGTATGTAAAACGGATTGCTACATAGGTTCCCAGTAGCACGAAACCTAATCGCAAAGGAAATTGGGCAGCTGTGAGAATTCCTATCTGAAATGGTCGTGTATAGGGAAATAGACCCAAAATAAAGAAGCTTCCACCTCCCCAAATTCCGGTTTGAGTTAGCTGAAACAATCGTCTTTTGACTTCTTGGAGATGCTGTTTTTGTTGTTCATTCAATTGTGTTGTAATTGGTTGAGCGGCTGCTGCTTGTGGAATTGGGAGGTTTAAGAAACCTCTGGAGGGTTGGGAAGCAATGGGATATGCTAAATCATTTTTGGAACGGCGCTGCCAACTATATACGCCCCAACTCATAACAATCATTGCCAATCCAATACCCGCAGCAATTTTGCCTTGGTTGATTAAAGATTTAGTTTGTCTTTCTTGCTTTGCTTCTTGCAAGTCTTCTTCTAAAGCTTCGGCGACTTGATTTGCTGATGTCCATATATCTACTTGTCGTAGTCCAGCATCCTCAGAAGTGATGGTCATCAGGTATTGACCGTTGACATAAATTACTGGTAAATCGTTTACTTTGCGAACTTCTACCTTAATTTCTGTTTTTGCTGCTGACTGAAAGTAATTGTCGCCAATTTTCTCCAACTTCTTTTGGATGTCTTCTGACCGCTCAGGAAAGTTGGTTTTTGATGCCGCTATCTGAAATAACCGCCGACCATCTAAATAAATCCAGCCTGTGACAAGTTTATCATTTGAATCATTACTCGCACTGCTGGGAGCTTGTAACTGAGGGAAAAAAGGAATCTGGGCTGTGGCTTTTGGCATAGATACAACGGTTATGGCCATTGAACTAGCGATCGCCAAAAATTGAAAACGCACTCAAACACCTCCTGGAAAAAAATTCACTATTGACTACTTGTATAACCATCCTCCGTAATTAATTTGAGTAGATGTACCTATCTAAAGTTGAGGTTTTCTCTTTAGATAATGAAGTTTTGATATTTTTTTATTTTTTCTCTACCTTTGGAAAGATGACAAAGTACCTAAAATCAGCAGTGAAGGCTGAGAAGAGTCTTACTCTTACCAAAGATAAAACAAAAAAGAAGAAGCGGCGGATGAAGTTGACATTGGGATAATCAAACGTCAAGCTAATTTTGAGGACTATTGACTAGTAATTTGCTCATTGCAAGCAAAAATCGCCAGTTGTACAATAACCTAGTAGAGTGCGTAAAATTTACGTAGCTTTTTTTATTTTTTGAGGAAACTTTTGATGACCGCAACTTCTCCCCGATTAAAGCACGAGGTTAAAGACCTCGCCCTAGCTGCCTTGGGAAGACAGCGCATTGAATGGGCTGGACGGGAAATGCCAGTTTTGCGGCAGATCCGCGATCGCTTTGCTATCGAAAAACCCTTCGCTGGTTTACGCCTTGTAGCTTGCGCCCACATTACAACAGAAACAGCACATTTGGCGATCGCACTGAAAGCCGGTGGTGCAGACGCGCTTCTAATTGCTAGTAACCCCTTATCAACTCAAGATGACGTAGCCGCTAGCCTCGTCCTCGATCATGAAATTCCTGTCTTTGCTAAAAAAGGCGAAGATAACGCAACTTATAACCGCCACGTCCAAATAGCTTTAGATCATCGCCCCAACATTATTGTTGATGACGGTAGCGATGTGGTCGCAACTTTGGTACAAGAACGCCAACACCAAATTGCTGATTTGATTGGTAGCACCGAAGAAACCACAACCGGTATCGTGCGGCTACGCGCCATGTTTAGAGATGGCGTTCTCACCTTCCCCGCAGTCAACGTCAACGATGCTGATACCAAGCACTTCTTTGATAATCGCTATGGTACTGGGCAATCAACCCTAGATGGCATTATCCGCGCCACAAATATTTTGTTGGCTGGTAAAAACATTGTTGTCGTCGGTTATGGCTGGTGTGGCAAAGGTACAGCCCTCCGGGCCCGTGGGATGGGTGCTAACGTCATCGTCACCGAAATCGACCCCATCAAGGCAATTGAAGCCGTAATGGATGGCTTCCGCGTTCTGCCAATGGCTGAAGCTGCACCCCAAGGTGATATTTTTATCACTGTGACTGGTAACAAGCACGTCGTTCGCGGTGAACACTTTGATGTGATGAAAGACGGTGCGATCGTTTGTAACTCCGGTCACTTTGACTTGGAACTTGATTTGAAATACTTGGCTGCACAAGCTAAGGAAATCAAAGAAGTTCGTCCTTTCACTGAAGAGTATAAATTGAACAATGGTAAATCAGTTGTCGTTCTCGGACAAGGACGTTTGATTAACCTGGCTGCGGCTGAAGGACACCCCAGCGCAGTTATGGATATGAGTTTTGCGAACCAAGCCTTGGCTTGTGAATACCTGGTGAAGAATAAAGGTAAGTTACAACCTGGTTTGCACTCAATTCCTGTTGAGGTTGATCAAGAAATTGCTCGTCTGAAGTTGCAGGCTATTGGGATTACCATTGATAGCTTAACAGCAGATCAAATTGAGTACATCAATTCTTGGACATCGGGAACTTGATACATTGATTAGTTAATTTTTTAGGGGATAGGCTTTTAGGCTTATCCCTTTTTTTGTTTCGCGCAAAGACACAAAGTAAAATGAAAAGCAATACGCTTGGGTTAAGGCTAAAACTCTTAGTCAAAGTCAATTTTTTAACGTAACCGCCAAGGACGCGAAGAGAAGAAATAAGTGCTTAACTGAACTGTATTGGGTTTTAACGAGGCTAGAATTATAAAGAACCGTGGGGCACACGGTCTTTGAGCTTCAGTTAATGTCTTTATAGAAGAGTCACGCTCATTGCCCATTTACTGCTTGCCGAAAGAACGCCTACATCGTCATGGTGCGAGTAGGGAAAATCTAAATTTTGTGAGAAATTTTATTACTTAATTGAAAACAATGCCCCATACCCAATTTAAAAATCTACCCCTCGTTTAAGTTCTACACCTTGATTAGCGTAGTGTTTGTGGCAGTAAACCTCTGAATGAACACTAGCCAAGTCAAAGTACGCTGGTTGATTTTGACAGCGACCAGTGATGATGATTTCGGTGTCGCGGGGTTTGCGGAGCAAAGCTTGGACAATGGGTTCAACGGGGAGTAGTTCTAAGTCAACAGTGGGATTTAGTTCATCGAGAATAATAGTTTTATACAATCCAGAGGCGATCGCAACTTTAGCGATTTCCCAACCCCGTTCGGCTTCTACGTAGTCTAATTCTTGCCGAGAATTGCGCCAGACGATCGCATCTCCACCACAGCGTTGATGATCTACCACTTCTGGATATGACTGCTGCAAAGCGGCGATCGCCGCATCTTCTGTATACCCAGTACCACCTTTAAGCCACTGCATAATCAACACACGGGTAGATCCTGGATGATTAATTCCTCTACCAATGGCCTGTAAGGCTTTACCCAAAGCACTAGTAGACTTGCCTTTACCAGCACCAGTATAAATTTCAATCCCTTCAAGAAAGAGGGCTTTGGCTATTGGGTGGTGTAGGGGTTTCATTTCTGAGTGCAAATCTGCAATATCCAGCAACTTTTGTGGCGCTGCGCGTCCGGTAGCAATGATTTCCAACTCTTGGGGTTTGGATTTTAATGTCTTTACCACTTCATCCACTGGTAGCAAACCTAAATCCAGAACGGGGTTAATTTCATCTAAGACGACAACTGAATATAAACCGCTAGCGATCGCACCTTTGGCTACATCCCAACCCCGCGTTGCTTCATCTCGGTCAAAGGTGGTAATTTCGTCATGTCCAAAAAATTCGGCTCTCCCAGTGCGAACCTGATCAATTAAATGGGGAAACCCCCGCTGCAAAGCGGCGATCGCGCCATCTTCGTCATAATCACGTTCAGGCCCTTTTAAAAACCGCAGCAGTAAAACCCGGTTAGAATCGCTAGGGGTATTTATCCCCAAGCCTATGGAGCGCAAAACCACCCCCAAAGCCGCCTGGGACTTACCTTTACCCACGCCATCATAGATGTGAATTTGACCAATGAGCCGTTCCTGACGCACTTGCGCTGTGCGAATACCAATACCGTTCCTTGTCATCTCTTGAAAAGCTATAACGTGGCAGTCTTTAATCTTACCTAACGTCCTGACAATTCAGATTATGTGGAAAAGCCCACGAAAAACCTAACCCCCCCCTTCCCGACGCTCTAAGGGGGAAATTCAAAGTTTTAAGGGAGAGAGGTTTTCCAGACCTCGTAAGTCAGACCTAACGTATAGTAATCTCATCTTAGAAAATACCCCTCTAGCGCATCCGTACAACGGATATACAGATGTATTAAAATTGTCAACAAAAAATTATTAGTACACCAACATCATAAAGGACAAAAACAATGTATTGACACTCTCCTGCCTAAAGGCGAGGAGATTCTTAAGACTTCACAGTCTTAATA
>CAZZZY010000228.1:0-8552 GCA_964658545.1 uncultured Acetobacteraceae bacterium
TTTCTTTTTCTTTATGAGTGCCTTTTTACTTTTTACTTTTGCCTTGTTCGGTGACAGTCTCTAGATTCTCAGACCAAAGAAGTATATTCCAGTGCAAGATTAAGAAGGTAAAATAGCCCAAAATCCTTGCATGACTGTGGTCGGCCCCGACCTAGCGGATAATTAGTAATCATGTACTGGAAAGAAGAATCAACTCCAATTCCACCGTCAAGCTTTGAACAGATGGGAGCATCCCATTTTGGAATAAGTAGTGCGAGCATTTTGCTCGCTTGAATCTATTATGCGAGCAAGATGCTCGCACTACAAAATAAATCTGCCAAATTGGGATGCACCCGAACAGATGAAATAGACGCGCCGATTCAGTCCCTTGCCGATGAATCAGTATCCTCTAACATTGCCTGAGAAACCTGTAGGATCTAGAGGTATTTTCGGTAATATTCCTCTATTGCACCTACAGTTTTTAATAATGGCGAATCTAACGAATCAATCCAATCAGCCACTTCACGAGCTAGCCCAAGGGTTGACACTCCGCCTGATGGTTCAAGTTTCCCAATCAACGTTTTACTTCTAATAGATTGTAGGGCAGTGATCAGATTATTTAAACGCTCTGAGTATTGAAATTCAGGTTGTTTGTCTCTACGGATCTGTTCGGCAATCTCAAGAGCTTGATCGATCAACTTGATAAATTCTTCTGACTTGGTTTCCATCATTTTTCAGAACAATTAAAATCTTTTAGGACGATATTATGTCCCTCAGACCACTTAATATTTGGATCTCTTGTATCTTTAATAAAGGTCTGCTCACCACCGCCAGGATAACATTGCGTGGGTGTTTGAGGGGCAACAATGCCTTGATAAATTGTGGTTCCTGCTGGCAAAATAACTGGTTGAATCATAGTGGCTTTATTGCCCCACGATTGATTGAGAGCTAGATTCCTAATTACTTCTACATTTGTTTTATATTTATCAGTTGTTAAATACCTGCCATATCTATTCTCACTGCTACTATAGTAGCGATAAAAAGTCTGAGGATGCTCTAGCTTGACTTCCTGACATTTAGAATTTAGGAAGGTAACGGCAATATCAGATGGCAGAGGGCATGAAGAGCTAACTTCTTGAGCAAGGACTTGTGGTGAATTGAATACAACACGTGGGAATAAACTGACTGAAAAACTGAGAAGGCTTAAGCCAATACCTACGGAAACGGACTTAAATTTCATACAAACTTTTCCTACCAACCTTTTTTGAATATGCAAATGGTGAAGCCAGTTTCATTCCCATGCAGTGGGTTTGTTAAACATCTCAAGATAGCGATGTCCGCGCCAACGCTTCTGTGAGCGATGCACTGATTTTAGATTCGGATGTGGAATCTAAATATGCCCCATCCTTTATATTCTCAGGCTTAAGGTGAGGATGCAAGGACAGTTAAGACAGTTTAGCAGTTTTTAGGTATTTAGACACGGCAATCCCTTCAGGTGTACGCGCAAAATTCCTTGAATTATTTGTTGTATAGCTTCTTTACTCAAGCTGCCATCTATCGGTACAATTCGTGAGGGGTAGGATGCTGCTAACTCTGCGTATCCTTGCTGAACGCGCCGATGAAAAGCGATTGTTTCTTGTTCAATGCGGTCTAGTCCGATTCCATCTCCCCGTTTACGGGCTAGTCCTACTTCGACATCGACATCTAGCCAAATAGTTAAGTCACTCTCTAAGCCACCAGTGGCAATATAGTTAAGCTGATTGATTAAACTCATGTTCAAACCCCGACCATATCCTTGGTAGGCAATGGTAGAGTCAGTGTAGCGATCGCATAAAATATATTTCCCTGCTGCGAGATTTGGTTTGAGTTCTTGTTCAACGTGTTGCGATCGGTCAGCAGCATACAACAAAAGTTCTGTCACTTTCGCAACTGGTTTATCCTCTGCCTTTTCTAGTAGCAAACGGCGGAGATGTAAGCCTAACTCTGTTCCCCCTGGTTCACGAGTTACCACTACAGAAACACCCAGGCTTTCTAGCCACTGACAACAAAGTTGCATTTGGCTGGTTTTACCAGAGCCTTCCACCCCTTCAAATACAATTAATTTGCCACCCATACTTTTTAAAGTTCGCTGCAATAAACTTATTCGCTGACGTTTGATCAAGAATAGCTTGAAGTGTTACTGGTGGGCGAAACTTCGGCATGGGTGCGACTTAGACACTTCTCTACGGGAAGCTACGCATAGCAAGATCCCCCTAAGAGTACGGCAGGTGACATAGTGAGCAGGGCATAGTCAGTCGAACCCTGTCCACTCTACAAGAGTTGGAAGTTCCTTAAGCGCGTGCCAGTAAAGGAGCAGCAGCTAGTAAGGTTTTGGTATAAGGGTGCTGAGGATTGGCAAAAATATTTTTTGTCAGACCAAGTTCGACAATTTTACCACCATTCATCACAGCAATCCGATCGCACAAAAATCGAGCTAACCAAAGATCATGGGTGATGAACAGATAAGTTAACTCAAACTCTTCCTTTAATTGCAACATCAAATCCAGTACTTGCGACTGCACGCTAGCGTCTAACATACTCACTGGTTCATCGCAAATGAGAAGTTTCGGGTGAGTAATCAAAGCACGAGCGATCGCAACTCTTTGCTGTTGTCCACCAGACAAATCTGATGGATAACGCTCATAATACACTTCTGGCGGTGTTAATCCGACTTTCTGTAGCATCCACAAAACCTGTTCTTTTGCCTTCACAGGATCGGCTAAATTGTGGATAAATAAAGGGTCAGCAATACTTTGTCCCACCGTCATCGCTGGATTGAGACAAGCATGAGGATCTTGAAAAACCATTTGGATTTGTCGCCGTGAGGAGCGAATTTCTTGAGGCGATAGTGTAGTTAAATCTTGTCCTAAAAACTCAACTTTGCCACTGGTGGGACGAATTAGTTGTAAGATTGTTCGTGATAGTGTACTTTTGCCGCAACCTGATTCCCCGACTAAGCCGAGAATTTCTCCTGGATACAGATCCAAGTTAATACCATCTACTGCTTTAATTGTCTGCGCTTGTGTCTTAAACAGTCGTTCGATCAGATTAGGTTCTATGGTATAGTATTGCTTGAGTTCTGTAACACTCAAAATTGGGGATTTATGATTAATAATCGGTAATTGCTTGTCTGCATCATGAGCAATTATCAATTGTCCATGATCATTTACTGCTTGAATATGTAAAGCTGCTTTTAAGAGCGATCGCGTATACTCATGTTGAGGTTGCCTAAAGACGCTTTCCGTAGAACCCATTTCGACCATCTTGCCGTTGTACATCACGCCAATGCGATCGCAATACTCAGCCACCATTGCTAAATCGTGAGAAATCAGCAACAATCCCATATTTTCTTCACCGCACAGGCGAGTTAATTCTTGCAATATCTGCGCGGAAACGGTGACATCTAAGCTGGTGGTGGGTTCATCGGCAACAATCAACTTAGGGTTGAGGAGTAAAGCTAAGGCGATCGCTACCCGTTGGCGCATTCCACCGCTAAACTCATGGGGATACTGATTCCAGCGACTAGCCGGGATATTCACCTTTGCCAAGGTAGCAAGTGCTTTTTCTTTGGCTTCCCGCCTTGATAATTCTGGTGAGTGCGCCTGAAGGGTTTCGATACAATGCTTACCAATGGTCATCAGTGGATCGAGGCGTGTCATGGGATCTTGAAAAATTAAGGCGATCGCCTCTCCCCGAAATTTCCGCAACTGGTTAGGCATCAAGTCAAAAACTGACTGTCCCTGAAATGTTACCCTTCCTTCAACCCGACTAGAGGCTGGTAGTAAACGCATTACTGCCCGTCCGATGGTTGACTTACCACAACCCGATTCTCCTACCAATCCCATTCTTTCGCCTGGTTGTAAAGTAAAAGATACATCATCAACTGCCCAGCTTGCTTCTTCTCCACTTCGTTGAGGATAGGCAACTCGTAGATTTTCGATACAGAATAACGCTTCACTCATAGTTAGTTATCAGCCCTGAGCTACCAGTTTTTATAATTTCAAATTGAACCAGGACTTATGCAAACAATAGCCGAAATACTTATTTTCAGGTAGGGGCAATTCTTAACAATTCAAAATTCAAACATTATATAGGAATCCGGTTTGATTTTTGAACAAGATTAGGTATTGTAGGGTGCGTTACGACGAACGTCTAACGCACCATTCTCATGGGGTTTGGTGCCGTACTCTCCTGCTAACACACCCTACGTATCTGTTCAATAATCAAATAGTAGTCCTATAGTTACTGCGGCAATTACATAGCTGCTTGTTGAGTAGACCTAAGAATAATAGTAGATTAGCGGGTTACAATGCAGCTTTAGTAGTAGTAATATGTAGCAAAATGTATGTGTTAGCTACTGGCCAGTAATAAAATGTCCTGCCATTGATGAAAGCCTCCTGTCTTGTAAGCACCAAAGATACAGTCGTATAGCCAAAATATCCTTAATCCGTTGAGGCATGGTAGTCCTGACAATTCAGGTTATGTGGAAAAGCTAACGATTAACCTAACCCCCTAACCGACGCGGGAAGGGGGAAATTCAAAGTCTCTCTTCCTTTTAGGAAGAGAGATTTAGAGAAAAGTCAGATGTAGTCTTGGTGGTTTCCACGCCGATGCGGCCTTGGGGAAGAAACCCTAAGACCGCATTGCCTGGCTCCCTATGAGGGACTATAGCGAAGAACGAGCATCACCGCAAAGGGACGGGGTATTTTATTCCTTGGATTTCCCCTACTCCATTGCGTTTAGTTATGTCCAGAATTGAGCTTAAACGATAACAATATTGGGTAGGTAATCGTCTTCTTAAAAGTATTTAAAAATCATCAGCCATGCTTACTAATTCAAGATACAAAATCATAGAAAAGATTTCGGATGGTCTAGATACTGTTGTTTATCGAGTGCTGGAGCTTGTAAATGAAAGAATGGTTATCCTAAAAATTCTTAAGTATGAATATTATAATCTTGAATATATAACAGAATTTAAACACGAATATGATATTTCTAAATCCTTAAATTTACCAGGGGTTATTAAAGTTTATAGATTGGAGAATTATGAAAATAGTATTGCTTTAGTTTTGGAAGATATTGGGGGGCAGAATTTAAAACAATTTCTTGATAATAATCATAGTAGACTAAATATAATAGATTGTTTGAAACTAGCTATTCAACTTACGAATATTATTATAGATTTGCATGAGCAACATATTATTCATAAAGATATTAAACCACAAAATATAATTATTAACCCTAAGTCAAAGCAAATAAAAATTACTGACTTCAGTATTGCGTCACGCCTATCAAAAGAAAATGTAATGCTGAGTGATCCTAATTTCCTTAAAGGAACACTGGCTTATATGTCTCCAGAGCAAACAGGTCGGATGAATAGGTCGATTGACTATCGCACAGACTTTTACTCTTTAGGCATAACTTTTTATGAAATGCTAACCTGTCAGTTACCATTTAATTGTACTGATCCCTTAGAAATAGTTCACTCCCACATTGCGAAACAGCCTCTACCTCCTCATCATATCAACCCAGAAATTCCAGAGGCATTATCTCATGTTGTGATGAAACTATTATTTAAAACTCCTGAAGAAAGATATCAAAGCGGTTTAGGGCTAAAAGCAGATATAGAAATTTGTTTAGAACAATTATTAAGTAATGGGAAAAACGAAAATTTTATTCCTGGAAAATTAGATAAATTTAGCCAATTTACCATACCTCAAAAACTTTATGGGCGCGAAGAAGAAGTAACATCTCTCTTGTCAGCTTTTGAGCGAGTGAGCGTTGGAAGAAGTGAGATGATGCTAGTTTCAGGTTATGCAGGTATTGGTAAATCTTTTTTAGTTAATGAAATTCATAAACCTATCCTCCAAAAAAGGGGATATTTTATTTCTGGTAAATTTGATCAATTTAAGCGCAATATTCCTTATGCGGCTCTAATTGACTCATTTCAAGAGTTGACACAACAGCTATTAACAGAAAGTTGTGAAAAAATAGTTATTTGGAAACAGCAACTGTTAGAGGCATTTGGTGAAAATGGTCAAGTTATTATTGATGTTATTCCTGACGTTGAAAAAATTGTGGGTCAACAGTCACCTGTAGCGCAATTAGGTACAACTGAATCCCAAAATCGCTTTAATCGAGTATTTCAAAAATTTATTCAGGTATTTGCTCAAAAAGAACATCCTCTCGTTCTATTTTTTGATGATTTGCAATGGGCAGATATAGCCTCTCTCAAATTGATTCAGATGCTGATGGTTGATGACAGCCAATATTTTCTGATTATTGGAGCTTATCGAGATAATGAAGTCATCTCAACTCATTATTTGAATCAAACCTTAAATGAAATTCAAAAGGCAGGAGCAATTTTAAATAATATTATATTACAGCCTCTAAGTATTAGTAATGTTTATGCTCTAATAGTTGATACACTTCATAGTGCAACAGAAAGAACAAAAATATTAGCTGAATTTATTTTTAACAAAACTCAGGGTAATCCTTTTTTCTTAACTCAGTTGCTCCAAACTATGTACCAAGAAAAGCTATTAAACTTTGACTTTAATAGTGGAGTATGGCAATGGGAACTTAATCAAATTAAAACCATTAGTTTTACAGATTATGACGCTCTAGAATTAATTGCTAGGAATATTAATAAGTTACCTCAAGAGACACAACATATCTTAAAACTAGCTGCTTGTATTGGCAATCGTTTTAATATAGATATTCTAGCGATCGTCAATGAAAAATCTCAGTTAGAAACCGCATCGGAATTATGGGAAGCACTTCAAGCAAGCCTAATTTTACCACTGAGTGATAACTATAAAGCTCCACTACTTTTTGACGAAGATACATCTATACCATTAAAATCTCAGGAATTAAAAGTTTCATATAAGTTTTTGCACGATCGCGTCCAGCAAGCAGCCTATTCCCTGATTCCAGAATCGCAAAGAAAACAAACTCACTTGAAAATTGGGCAATTATTATTAGAATATTTTCAAACAAAGGATATTGAAGAAAATATTTTTGATATTGTTAATCATCTCAATCTTGGGGCTGAATTTATCCGCGATCAATCTCAAAGAGTTCAGCTAGCTGAATTAAATTTGATAACTAGTCAAAAAGCAAAAGCATCATCAGCATACGAAGCGGCTCTTAGCTATTCAACAGTCGGACTAGAGTTACTAACATCATTGAGTTGGGAAAGTAATTACGACCTGATGCTGGCACTTCATATAGAAAGCGTAGAATTAGAGTATTTAAATACTAATTTTAACCGAGCAGCCATTCTCACGGAAATTATTCTAGACAAAGCGAGCAATCTGCTCGATCAAGTTAAGGCTTATCAATTACAAATCCAGTTTTATATGGCTCAAAACCAGATGCTTAAAGCCATTGATACTGGACTAGAAGCGATCGCAAAGTTGGGGATTCCTCTGTCAGCGACACCAAATAAGCAAAGTACTATACCTAATTTACCTCAGCTTCAAGATTTAGAAAATTTTCCAGTTCTAAAAGATCCTTACATACTGGCGGCTTTAAAAATCCTTGTTACTGTTGGTGGTGCGGCTTTTATTACTGACACAACAGGGACAACTTTTCCCCAGATCATCTTGACTGTTGTCAATCTCTGTATTGAACACGGCCATTCAGCTTTGGCTGCTGCTGGATATTCTTGTTATGGTATGGTGTTGTGTAGCTATCTAGAAAATATTGATGCAGGATATCACTCTGGTCAAATTGCTTGGCAGATATTAGAGCAGTTTCAAGTCAAGGAACTCAAAAGTAAAGTATGTGCGCCATTTTATGGTTTTACCTTTCATTGGAAAGAGCATATTAGGGAAAGTATTGCTCCTTTAGAGGAAGGGATTCAGAGCGCGTTGGAAATTGGAGATATAGAATATGCTGGTTATTGCTCTATCCACTATTGCGGTCATATATTTTTTACAGGACAACAACTTGAATCAGTAGCTCAACAACAAGTATCATATCTTGATTTGCTACAAAAATTTAAACTAGATTTTCCGATAAACTACATTAAAATTTGGCATCAATTGACACTAAATTTGCAGGGTTTGTCACAAGATAAATATTATTTGATTGGCGATAGTTTTAATGAAGTAGCAATGTTCCCATATCTAAAAGCTACTAATAATGTTACTTCTTTGTTTGCTGCTTATGTTGCCAAATTGATTCTCCTTTACTTATTTAAAGATTACACTCAAGCAATTGATAATGCCAAATTAGCTTCAGAATATATAAGTAGTGTGATGGGGATGATGACGGTTAGCATCCACAATTTATACTATTCATTATCGCTAATTGCTTTATATCCAAATACCAAACCTGAAATTCAACTTGAATATCTGGCTGTTATCAATGTAAATCAGGAGCAAATGCGGTTGTGGGCTACTCATGCTCCTGCTAACTATCAACATAAATATGATCTAGTAGAGGCGGAGAAAGCACGAGTTCTAGGACAAATCTTTGTAGCTATGGAGTATTATGAGCTAGCTATTCAAGGAGCCAAAGAACAGGGA
>CAZZZY010000229.1:0-8546 GCA_964658545.1 uncultured Acetobacteraceae bacterium
GGAACGTGGATTAAATAAGATGCAAAACTTCGTCCTGTCTCTAGCTTCCCTCTCCTTTATAAGGAGAGGGATTGAGGGTGAGGTAAACCAGGGACATAAATTGTATGTTATTTAATTCTTATTCCTTAGTGATAAAAATTAAATTATGAGATATCGAGATTAAAAGCGAGTGGTCTGGGCCTAATGGTCAGGGTAAGCGCATCTCAAACCCTATTGACACGGTAGTTTTGTGGTTCACCCAAAGCACAAATAAGTTCAAAATTACTACACTGAGCCAAGGGGTGGGATTGACATTTTTGTCTTTATATGGTGAAAAAACATAAAAAGCTATTTGAACCATGTTTTTTCAATCATTTACGACAATTTGCCCCTTGTCTTTAAAATGCTAGCTAGATTTACGCCGTGCTGTATTAGTTTCCTCAAGCAGGATGAAAATAATCGTAAATTTCTTGAGCCAAACGCGGCCCAATTCCTGAAACCTCAGCGAGTTGTGGGGTTGTTGCTTGCCGAATATAATCAACTGAGCGAAAATGCCCTAATAGCTGTTTTTGTCGATGATGTCCTAAACCAGGAATTTCATCTAAACGCGATCGCTTCAATTTATCACTGCGTTGCTGACGATGGAAACTTACTGCAAATCGATGCGCTTCATCCCGCAACCGCCGCAACAACTGCACCCCTGGTTGTTCTGCATCAGTTGTCAAGGGTTTAGATTCTCCCGGTAAAAAAATCTCTTCTCGCTGCTTCGCCAAACTCACAACTCGCAAGTCTTCTAATAAATTCATCTCTTGCAAAACGGCGACAACTGATGATAATTGACCTTTACCACCATCGATCATGATTAAATCGGGCCAATCTGGATTACCTAAACGTGTTAGTTGCTGATCTTCCCCATACTTACGGAAGCGTCGCCCAATAACCTCAGCAAGACTAGCAAAATCATCTGAATGTCCCGCCGTCACAGTGGGATTTTTTATTTTGTAGTGGCGATAATGTTGCTTGGCTGGTAATCCATCGATAAACACTACTTGCGAAGCTACAGCATTTGAGCCTTGAATATGAGAAATATCATAACCTTCGATGCGGTGGGGTACATCTGGTAAATCGAGAATAGCCGCTAAATCTTGCATTGCTTGGTGGTTGCGATCGCCAAATTTTTGCATTCTTTGCAATTCATACTCAGCATTTCGCTCTACCATCTCAATTAATTCTGCCTTAGTTTGCCGCAAAGGAGTCAAGATCGTGACTTTTTTTCCTTTACGTTGAGTTAAGACATCCGCCAATATGTCGCTATCTGGTAAATCATGCTGCACCAAAATTTCTAAGGGTATTTCCACTGAGTCCGCAGTTTGGTAATGTTCCTCTAAAGCTCGTTGTAAAATAGCTCCCGGTTCTGCGTGAGCATCCGCTACAAAAGCTAAACGTCCTACCAATTGACCAGCGCGAATCTGGAATAGTTGAATGCAAGCGTGTTGTTCGTCGGCTGCCAGTGCGATCGCATCCCGTGAAACTGTATCATCTGGCAAAGATACTTTTTGGTCAGCAGTCAGCGACTTTAACCCAGAAATTTGATCGCGAATCCGTGCTGCTGACTCAAAATTCAAGTCCTCTGCTGCTGCGTTCATCTGTTGGGTTAAAATATCAATCAATTCCTGAGTTCGCCCTTGGAATACCATCGCCACCTTTTGCACAATTTGGCGATATTCTTTTGGTGAAGTCAGCTTTTGACACACACCTGGACAACGCCCTAAATCATAATTCAAGCAAGGACGGTCTTTAAAAAGTGGTTGAGGTCGTTGTCGCTGGGGAAAGATACGCTTGCAGATGCGGACAATTTCTCGCAATAAACCAGCATCAGTATAAGGCCCATAAAATTTATCCTTTTCTTTGCCAAATTGACGTTTACGGGTAATAAAAATTCGCGGATAATCTTCAGACCAAGTAATGCAGAGATAGGGATATTTTTTGTCATCTTTGAGCAGCACATTAAAATATGGCTGGTGCTGCTTAATCAAGTTGGCTTCTAGCGCTAAGGCTTCTGCTTCAGTATCAGTGACGATGAATTCAATTTCTGTCACTAACTTGACCATCGTGGCAATGCGTTCACTCTTGTTGTATCCATCCCGGAAATAGGAACGGACACGCGATCGCAATTTACGTGACTTACCTATATATATAATGCGATCGCTCCTATCCCGCATGAAATAAACCCCCGGTTCCGGTGGAATTTCGGCTAGGCGATTTTCTAGTCGTTCTGGCTCTTTAAGCAGTGGTAATATTTGAGTAGATATTGTCACAACAAAAATTAGATAATCTTTCTCTATTCTAAGAAAAGTTATTTTTTTGTGCCGATTTAACAGATATAGGACTCATATTTGATTTCTGAAATATACGTAGGGTGCGTTACGCCAAAGGCTAACGCACCAGTTAACGATTTAGGTGCGTTAGGCTACGCCATAACTACAGATACTTAGATTTTTTCAGAAATCAAATCGCACTCCTATACAGAGGATAGCTTTGTCAAATCAATTCGTCAGGATTGGTCAAACAGACTGCTAGACGGCAATCATTTAAAAGTATCTTGACGCAACCCGTGCGGTTCTACGCATGAATCCCACTGCTGAAAGCAGTGGGTGCGTCAAAGATGATTTATAGATATTCAAAAAACACTTCAGGTACTAATCTGAATTCCCCAGATTTCAAGCGAGAGATATCTATCCATAACGCTCTATGCTTATGAGTTTGTGATTCTGAAAAAACTAAACTTTCCAGTTGATAAAATTTTGAATCAGCAAAGTCACATTGATAAAGCTGAATAATTTCATGACCTTGCCTACCATTAAATGTAAATAGGTTCTCCATACAACCTAGATATTTAATATTCGTTAATTCTGCCTGAATTTCCTCTTGAAACTCACGTTGTAGCGCTTCGCGGCTGGTTTCGCCAAATTCAACCCCACCGCCTAAAGCCCGATAAAACGTTTCTTCTTTTACGGGATCGTAGCCTTCAGAAACAAAGATGCGTTCGCCATCCCGAATTAGCCCCAAGGTTATTACCCTAATTTCGCCTGCTTTATTCATAACTAATTATCGTAAATAGAGTGAGGACGACTTTCGCTATCCCCAATAGGCCAATCTGGATTTTCGCCACCGATGTACAATTCTTCAATGGTGACATATTCTTCACTTAGCTGTGTAAGGGCATTGATTAAAATATCTAGAGCGATCGCATCACTGGTTCCTAAGTCAAACCAACAACGTCCCCACTGCCCCTCATATTCAAACTCACCGATGTTGTGCATCAGCGCTAGCAGGCTTTTGTCATACCCTTGTGCATCATAATTCATGTAGCTGATATCGAGTCCAGTGTCCTGCACCTGAAGATTCTCTGCATTAAATGCACCTAATTTACCCAGATAAAACCAGGAATTGAAAACTTCTTCTACATATTGCTTTTCACGCGCAGAAGGATTTGTGCTGAATTTTAGCCAAATCCACACATCAAAAGGATTAATTTCGCGGAACTGAATCTCCATTTTGGTCTAATAAGTAGGTGGGCGGGAAAATTTATAACTAAGTCGAAATGTAAAAATCAGATCACATGATCCAGCAATTCTCATTTTGAAACATTTGTACTGACTTTCGGAATTTAAAGGTATTTAAGCAGTCACCTCCTTTATTTTGGCTATTTTTAGTCTTTGAACTGGTTGACAAAATGCACTTTATCTTAATCTCTCACGGATAAACTTCACCAAAGCTACGATCGCCATGAATCTCAATCACTAGATCAACCACTGTTGCATCTTTTACCAACGGCTTGATGAATAATTCCGGGTGAAGCGATCGCCAAAAATAATTGACAAATTGCTCTATCTCTGCATCGTTCATCCCCGACTTCCCCGTAGCAATCATTTGCTGTTCCGCCTGTTTGCGCCACTCCAAAGAACAGCGATAATCGGTTGGATATAGCAAAATTAAGCTATCTAATCGCTCCCACAGTGGTAAATAATCTTTTAGCCGACGATTTATATCACGGGCAAATGCTCTATCCTCATCCGTAACAATTGGCGGCGGTGCAGCATCAAATACATCTGGGTCGATTGGTCGTACACCCACAAACCAACCTTCAAATAGTACAATATCTACATCTGTTACCATCTCTGAAATAGTGCGATCGCCAGCACCTCTGTATGCAGATTTATCAAAGCGGGGAACCATAACTGAACTTTGCGACTGGCGAATTTGATCTAGTACATCTAAGCCTAAATCTACATCGTGGGTTCCTGGTGGGCCGCGCCAAATCAAGCGGGGATCTTGCTGTGTTAAAACCAAGCGATCGCTGTAAGTTTTATATAAGTCATCCAAAGACAAACTCACAGTCCGATATCCCAACTGATTGAGAATCAAGCTGAGAACTTTACACATTGTGGTTTTACCAGTGCCTTGCCCTCCCAATATCCCTTGAATCAGGGGGCGTTCCAACTGTTGGCGCTGTGATGCTAGTTTAATCCCCAAAGGCAGCCACAAGTCCCACAATACTTGTAACATTTCCTTGGGCTGTACCTGGAGGGTAGTTTGACAGAATTGACTGAAAGCTGGGAAGACAGATTTTAGTAACTGCGATCGCTTTTTGATCGCTTCATCGACATTTTCCGGCGTGATCCCAAAAGTTTTAGCCCTTAACCTATCTGCTAAAGCTGCTTCTTTTGCTTGCTGCTGCCAAGTTTCTCCTATCGCATCCGTTGCTAAAATTTCATCCAGCCACCAACTCATAATTTCCCCCTGCCCCCTGCCTCTTCTCACGATCCCAACTTAAAGGCTTCGAGAAACAGGCTGTAAGTCAAACCAATTTTGAGGAGATTTAGTGAGTCTACCAAGAGCGATCGCTTGACGAAAAAACTCTGACTGTAAAATATCCTACTAGCAATTTCCGTCAAAACTACTAAAAAACCAGCTACCACAATATCTAATGCTGCCCGTTGACCAGCTGTAGTGGAAACTGCATTTCCCAGAAAAAAACCGAACAAAAAACTAATTATCAGCAACGATAGCCGCCGCCAAGGATTTAAAAACCATTGCCCCAAGCGTGTAGCAATAGCATCCAGTAAGTTATTGAGACGAGTGTTTTGCATCACATAGACTTCTGAGTGAAAGTCAAGATATCTTCAGATATCTCTATATTCAAAGAGAATATTGGTTTTAGCCTAAGCTTATTTGTTAATATTATAAATATATGGTAGACCTCTAGTGTTAATTCAAATTTGCACATTCTATCATCTTTCAGGAAGTACAGTCCCTTCAAAGGGTGCCGATTGTAACGCCAGATGAAATATACATCTTAGATTTATCTAAGGTTTGGCAAAGAACGCCTTGTTGAGGCTGTTAGCGGTTTCAGGAAACTTTTGTTTTTCGTACAAATGAATTGGCTGGATATGTATCAAATTTTATTGTTTTTATCCAAGCCTACGGTTAACACACAAAGTAATGGGTATCTGTAACCCTTATTTTTCAAGCATCAAGAAAATTATTTCCTCCAAATATTTTCTAATCAAAATGATGTTTTTAATACATTGGTGTTCCTAATTTTAGGAAAGTCTATATTAGACTACTTTTTATGATTGGCTTTTGTGATAATAGGCTACTATTTGGTCAAGCCTAGACAAAATATTTATTTCTAATAACTATCAATATGAAATCTTCAGTGTATCGTAACATCGGTATTACAGCTTCTTGCTTGGGACTGCTTGTTGCTTTGGTGGGATGCTTGGGAGTGAGCGTATCCTTTGAGTCCACAAACCCAGATACATCTTCACAACTGCCAACTGAAACTCAAGAGTGGAAGACAACTTCCTCTAAACCTGTTTCACCGGAAAAAGGTCTTTCTGCTAATCTATCTACTCCAAGCAATCAAGTAGAACATAGTATTAGAGATAATACTTATCCTGTCTTAGCAGAGCGTGATAAATCAGCAAGCATTGCCAAGAACGAAGGGGCTTTGCGGATGAGCAATCAAACAAATCAGCCTGTGCGGTTGGCTCTACTGGCGCGACAGTCGGTAGCAAAAGGCTCTGGTACTAAACAGACTCACTATGATGTACCGGCACATTGGGATTTTGCTCCCCAAGAAGGTAGTGAGAAGGGACTGATTTTATCCCTACCTCAGAATAATTTAAAGCTGGAAAAGGGAGATATTTTAGTTGCTTTTGCCCAAGATGGTTCCCGTCGTTACTGGGGTCCCTATGTTGTCGGTGAAACTCAATTACCTAAATGGAATTCCCAAAACAGGGAATGGCAACTAGTGCTGAGTCCATAGTTAGTAATGCTGTACATAGATAGCGGGGTGTTTAGCCCAGGCTGAGTACGGAAGCAATTTGTGTAGGGTGGGCATTGTTTACCGTTCGTTCAAACTTTTATTTTGACATTATTAGGCAGTGTCTACCCTACAGTTGCTAGAGTACTGAGTAGAGGAAAATTGCTGAATTGAAAACTCCGAAGAACAAAAGATAGATAACTAACGACTATTGAGTAGTGATTGTTGACTATTGACTAAATGAGCATGAAATTGAGTGTTAAGCACACTGTTGATCAGTGGTTCAACCAAATAGCAAAAAATCCAGCCCTGAGTTTAACTGTGTCGATCTTGTGGTTAATGATGATTGGCTGGATAGCTTTTGGGTGGAATTTGGGCAACACTGGCTTGGTTGATGAGACAGAGCCGCTATTTGCCGAAGCTTCCCGTCAGATGTTAGTTACAGGTGATTGGATAACCCCATTTTTCAATGGTGACACTCGTTTTGATAAACCTGCTTTAATTTACTGGTGTCAAGCGATCGCATATTACATTATTGGGGTGAATGAGTGGGCAGTACGCCTTCCTTCTGCGATCGCCGCATTCGGCTTAATTTGTTTAGCTTTTTACACCGTACACTGGTATTTGGCTAAACAAGACGAATTAGAGCAAGTTTCACGTCCGACTCGCCGCTACTTAACATCTTTTATCGCAGCAGCGCTGATGGCACTCAACCCCGAAACTATTATTTGGGCGAGAACGGGTGTCTCTGATATGCTGCTCACCGGATGTATGGCATCAGCTTTGTTATGTTTCTTTCTAGGGTATGCAGGGAATGAAGGGAACAGGGAGGAAATAAACAATCCCCAATCCCAAGTGCCCCATACCTTATTGCCAAACAAATGGTACTTAGCTTCTTATGTGCTAATTGCTGGTGCCATTTTGACTAAAGGCCCAGTAGGAATTGTTTTGCCAGGGATAATTGTTGCCGCCTTTTTGCTTTACGTGGGAAGGTTTCGAGAGGTATTGCGAGAAATGCACCTCCTCGTGGCTATACTGGTAATTTTCGGTTTATCAGTGCCCTGGTATGCTTTAGTAATTTGGCGCAATGGCTGGGATTACATTAACTCCTTTTTTGGTTATCACAACCTGGAACGCTTTACAGAAGTAGTTAATGGTCACTCAGCCCCCTGGTATTTTTACTTTATAATTGTGCTACTGGGTTTTGCCCCATACTCAGTGTATATACCAGTGGCAGTCGTGAGACTCAAATTTTGGCAGCGATCGCACTGGCGATCCCTTGAACGTTTTCAGCAGTTTGGTTTATTCGCCTGGTTCTGGTTTGCTAGCGTCTTTGTCTTTTTCTGTATTGCTGTCACCAAACTCCCTAGCTATGTATTGCCCTTAATGCCAGCAGCAGCCATCCTAGTGGCGTTGTTGTGGAGCGACTTTTTCCAAAATATAGAAGACAGACAAACAATTCCTGTCTCCTCCTCTCCCACTCCTCCCGTCTCCCGCCCTTTTCTGCGAGTGAGTGGTTGGTTGAATGTAGTGTTTTTATCAGTTCTGGCAACAGCACTGTTTAATATAACCCACATATTAGGTACTGATCCAGCTATAAGTAACTTCCACGAACTACTTCAAGAATCTGGCTTACCAGTAATAGCTGGTGTAATTTGGCTGGTTTGTGCCGTTTTAGTTGCGGGGTTTCTACTGAGTCGCCGATGGAACTACATTATCGGTATTAATTTTCTAGGGTTTGTGGCATTTTTAATTTTTGTCTTAACACCTGCTTCATTCTTTATTGATCGAGAACGTCAATTACCCTTAAGGGAATTGTCTGCGGTCATCCTAGAAGCAAAACAACCAAATGAAGAATTGATCATGCTTGGCTTCAAAAAGCCTAGTGTGGTATTTTACAGCCACATTCATGTAAATTATTTAGGATTTCCCCAAGAAGCTATAAAGCATATTAAAACCCAGGCTGCCAAAGGATTAAAACCTCCATCAGTACTGCTCTTAGCTGAACAGACAAAGTTTTTACAAATGGACTTACAGCCAGATGATTACAAGAGTTTATCGACCAAGGGAGCTTACAACTTGGTTAGAGTTCCTTTTAAGAAAAAGAAAAATGAAAAAATAGACATATCTTAAATTGTCATTGTGTACAACTCGCCGCTATGCTGTCGCACGCTATATAACTCAATACGCTTGGGTTAAGCATCTCTTTCTTGTCTCTGCGTCGCGCCAGTTGCTA
>CAZZZY010000230.1:0-8539 GCA_964658545.1 uncultured Acetobacteraceae bacterium
TCTACAACGCTTTGGCATTCATCTGGAATCGGAGTATTTGGAGGCGATCGCAGCTTCGACCGCGAAATTCTCCGGTGCAGAACTGGAAACCCTTGCTTCGGAAGCTGCTCTGCTGGCATTTGATGAGGGTAGACCACAACAGGTAACGCTTGCTGACCTCGAAACCTGCCGTCAAACCATTACCCCGCTTGCAATTCAGGATGCGGCGGCAGTTGAGCGTATGCAGGCTTGGGCATCAACCGCACGCAGAGCAAGTAGTCCTGTTGTTGCAGCTAAACAAGCGTCTTTGCGGACTATGAACTGAGGAACAATTGCGGTCGGAAATCGAGCGACACCGAACAGCCCGCAGCAGGCAGGCATCGCTTTTTTCCTAATAATTAACCTTACAGGGGCAATGCCCGATTAACTCACAAGTGTTTCGGCTTATCAATTGTGCCATTCGTATCTATTATTATTGCCCTTGCCCTTGTCCTCGTCCTTGTCCTTGCCTTTGTCCTCGCGGCATACAGGCTTGAAGAGCTTGGCGATTATTTGCAGCCTCGACGCAGCTCTGCCTTTGCTGTATCTCGGCGAGCCGCGCACTAATACGTTTGAGGATTTCGTCTTTGCGCTGCTGGAATTGCTGTCCGTTACCCTGATCTGATCCATCAGATTGCTCTCCAGGACTACTTTGACCTAAAGCTAGACCTGGCACAGCTAATATCGCTATCACCGCCAAAAACAGATACTTTTTCATTGGGGCCTCTAGTAAAAACAAAATATCCATCAATCTGAGTTCTCGTTCTACTGTAATAAATATTACTTATTCTTACATCCGGTTTTATACTGATGAATTCATGTGCTTGCAATCCGCAAGACATAGACACCGCTCACTAAATATCTCACTAAATATATGGTTTTATCAAAAACTATGTTGGCAAATAGTTCAAGTTCCGCAACAATTTTTTGATCTATTTCTGAAATAAGTCCATGCCAACCAAGATATTTTACATAAGGACTTTCAAGAGTATTTATAAATATACGTGAAGATAACGGACTCAAAGATATTTTGGTCTAAGAATCCGAGGCTATCATCGCACAACATTAGCTAGCATCAGTAGCATTTACGTCTAACTAAGCAACATTTGAAGAAGAATTCAGCGATTCTGAATTCTTCTTCAACTGAGATTTTTTGCGCTTTCCCTAAGAAAGGGGCAGCATCAAGAAAGCCGCAATATCTTCGATTAAACTTCGTGCTGGCGCACCGACAATAGTCGCATCAGTTGGAATAGTATATACCTGTCTAACACCTTGAACAAGACTGCCAGCTAGAGCCGCGATCCACGTTGAAGGATCGCCCCCCAAATAAGTCGAACCCAAATACGCTATCCCCCAAATAATTAAATATGCAAGAAACTGGTGCAAACTGGCAAGGACTGGAATTTTATCCATAGACCAATCAATAGCTGCTATCAGCCAAAAAATCAACAAAACAATCGAAGTCAAATGCGCGCCTTTCTCTTGAGCGCGATAGGCAACTCTCAATAGACAAATGCCAGGAGAGAGCGCGGAGACACTTGTTAGTAGAGCCAATTCTCCTGTTGATAATCCCGGATTTCGAGTCAGAGAAGCATTTGTAACCGATGGAGTACTTTTTGTTGCAGTCAGGAAAGCCAATGTTCCTGTTGATAATCCCTCATTTCCAGTCCGAGAAATATTTATCACTGATGAGGCAGTTCCGATACTGACATCCATAAATAAGTCAGTTGTTATAACAAACATCATCACAAAGAGTGAGATAAGTATTGAGTATTTTTTCATGATGACAACCTTGAGAGATGAAACTCTCATATATAAATTTGCTGTTTAATGTTTTGATAATTTTCTCTATCTTCTAATTTAGGGAGTATTTTGAGAATCTGCTCTATAATTCATGCGAATAACAAATTTCCTCTTCTCACAGTAGGGTCGCTGGAAATACAGCCAAATACAAAATACCTGCCCTTGAAAGCCACACTCCCCACACCAAAACCCTTATAATTGAAGAAGAATTCAGGATAGCTGAATTCTGTTTGATAAGTAGTAAGACAAAGTTAATTACACAAATTTTGACCTGAAACTCTTATCTAGTCTGAAAAGTCATGTGTAAATATTTCTGTCCAATTACTTAATGGATTTTCCGTTATCAAGTGTGCCATTCGTCAGTAGGCGACCTATTCGTACCTTTTTTCAAATTCTTTGTACTAGACGCTCATGAAATTATGCATTTGTTATGCATTTGTGTTGTGTCTCCTTGGCATATCCAAGCCCCCCAATAGAATGGATGTTCAAGTGGTGTGTCTTCTTCTTGACAA
Source organism: uncultured Acetobacteraceae bacterium (assembly GCA_964658545.1). Classification (GTDB taxonomy): domain Bacteria; phylum Cyanobacteriota; class Cyanobacteriia; order Cyanobacteriales; family Nostocaceae; genus Nostoc. Next base: position 2,334 of record CAZZZY010000230.1, read on the forward strand.
TCAATCTTAGTATTTACCGATAAATCACTTACTTTTAAAAGTTCTTTCAGCACTTCCATACCCAAGGCAGACTGCCGCAGTTCTTTTACCGTGATTTGACGTATATAATTCTGGGCATTTTGCAATGCCTCAGCACGTCCCATCTTCAAATGTAAGTTGTCAAAGAAACGCTCCATCAGTAAGGCCGTAGCTTGATCTGGTACTTTCCACAGGCTCATCACAAGTGTTTTTGTTCCAGCAACCGCAAAAGCACGCCGCAATCCAAAAACACCTTCACCAATTTTAATATCTCCTCTGGCGGTATCGCAGGCAGATAATACAGTCAGTTCATTCGCCCACAGGTCTAATGAGGCAATATCTTGAGCGAAAATAAACCCTTTACCTGCTGATGGGGGTAAAATCCCTCCAGAGAGCCAAGTATTAGCACCAGCTAAAGCCAGTCCAGAACGCATCATCGGGTTTTCTATCTTTGACACTTCCAAATGCATCGTCTTGAAGGGTGCTTGTGGCGAATCGGCTAAAAACAAACCGTGAGTGGCAATCAGCATTATACTAGGACACTTGCTAGCGGTTAAGTGGGTTTCAAGTGCTTCTGCTCCCAGATATAGCCGTGCATCTGGTAGTTTTTTGGCAACACTTTCACCAAGAAACCTTGTACCAAGTGTGCGGGACAAAAGTTCACCGTCAAGAGTGTTGACAAATTCCTCATTTGAGGATTCCTGTTTTGCGATCGCCAAGAGACTTTCAAAGGGAATCGTAGCAGTTGTATCAGTTTGTTCACCAACCAAATCAAAATCTGGATCAGCGATGACTAGAGGTGTAGAAGCGGGGCGCAGTTTCGGAATTTGCGAGCGCAAAATATCCCGCCCGACACTTAAATAACTAATGGTAAACTTATCCATCAGTAAGTGCGTGTTTGTCTGATCACAAGGCAATATCTGAAATGGCACTAAATTCAAGTTGCCATCAGGTGCAAATATCAGATGTTTACAGTCTTTGAGCGCCTGAAAAATCGGCTTAACAAGTATCTGACTGAGTTGGATGGCTGAGGCTGGGTTGTATAGTTTAATTGGCAGCTTTGGCAATTGGGCAGCTTTTTTCCATCCTAATGTTTGCTTAGTATAGTCGGATGCCTGCAAGCGAAATGCCCAGATTAGCTCATCAATGACTTGGGCTGGACCTAAATCTATCATCTGCACTGCATCTGGTTGTCCAGAAGGTAAGACAAATGCTAGATAACGAGCAGGTTGCCATTGTATATCCCCATTCGCTGGAACTGCATTAAAATCGAATAGCTCAAAGCGGACAAATTCGACTAAAATCGAGTCTGCTGGTAAGGCTGAGGCCACAGCATAACGGTTAGAAGGTTGTTCAAATAACTGAATCTCTGGTACTTGAGATGCCAGTTGTTTTTGAAGGTTGTTATATTGTGCCTGTAGTTGTGCTAATTTTTTCTGGTAGCTCGTGAAATCGCTGTTTTGAGCCGCAGAAAAAGTTAGGTTGACCAACTGGACGTTCAAATCACCTAGTTGACGAAACTTTTCTTGGAGGTGGGGATAGCGATCGCTATAAAGGGCTTCGTTTTGCGCCGCCAACGATGCAGCAGTTAAAGCTTTGCGCTTCAGTACCAAATCTAACGCCGCAGACATCGCACTTTCTTTTTGAGCAAGATGCTTGTAGACTAGGGAGAGAAATAAATCGAAATTACCTCTGAGTTTCTGAATAAAGGCTAGGCGATCGCTTTCGGAACTAAAGGCAAATAGATTACTAATCATCAAGTCATTAATATCGCTTGCCTGTATGCGGTATAACAAAGCTTCATCTGGGCGTTGAGTAGCAGCTAATACACTGGCCAAGTTATTTAAACTTAGAGCAGTATCTGGGTGTTCATCCCCTAGTAAGTGTTTCCTCATAACTAAAGCTTCTACGTACTTTTCTTCGGCTAACTGGTAGCGCCCAAGTGACAAGTATATTAATGCCAGATTATTTAAACTGTTTGCAATATCTGGATGTTCTTCTTTGAATAGAGACTTTCTAATTTTTATTACTTCTAAATGCAATTTTTCTGCTTCTAAGTAGTTCCCTTGATTTCCATAGATAGTAGCTAAATTACTCATACTACTTGCTACTTGTGGATGTTCTCGTCCAAACAAAGCTTGAATAATCAATAAAGCTTGTAATAATGATGATTCAGCTTGCGAATATTTAAATCGAGCATCATATAAAACTGCCAAGTTATTGAGAATTCCCGCTAAAAGGGGATGCTTTTCACCTAGCAATTCTTTGAGCATCTCTAAAGATTTTAGATGCATCTCTTCCGCCTCGGGATATCGTCCTTGCATCCGATAAATTGTGGCTATATCGTTAAAGCTATCTGCAATGTCGGGATGCTTTTCACCTAAAATATTTTTTCTAATTGCTAAGGCTTCTAGATAGATTTTTTCAGCCTTCGCGTATTGCCCTTGCAGCCGATAAAGCAATGCTAAATTATCTAAATAATTAGCAGCTACAGAATGCTCTTTCTCAAGCCAACTTGACCACATTGGTAAGGCTGATAAAGATTTTTGTTCTGCCTCTAAGTATCGCCCTTGAGATAGGTAAATTATGACTAAATCGTTTAAACTCTTGGCAATATCTGGATGCTCAGAAGTAAACAAGCGTTTTCTCATCTCATAAGCTTCTAGATATTTTTGCTCAGATGCCAAAAAACGCCCTTGCATCCGATAAATTGTTCCTAAATTACTCAAGCTAGTTGCAATATCAGGATGTTCATCCCCTAGCAAGCGTTTTCTCATCGCCAAAACTTCAAGATACTTATGTTCTGATTCCGCATAACGCCCCTGTTCTTTATAATTTCCCGCGATATTACTTAAGGTAGATGCTATGTAGGGATGTTCATTTCCTAATATTCTTTCCAATTTGTTTAAAGCTAAAAAATATTTTGTTTCTGCTTCCAAGTAACGTCCCTGATAGTCATATAATAGTGCCAAGTTATTGAGGCTGACAGCAATATCATAATGTTCATCTCCAAAGAGACGTTTTCGCATTCCTAAAGCTTCTAGATGCATCTCTTCTGCATCCAAGTAGCGTCCTTGTGAAGTGTAAAGACACGCTAGATTATTCAACGTTTGGGCGATATCGGGATGTTCATCTCCAAAGAGACGTTTTCGCATTCCTAAAACTTCTAAATGTACTTGCTCCGATTTTAAATATCGTCCTTGTTCTTGATAAATGCCGGCAAGATTATTTAAATTAGTTGCAATTTCAAAATGTTCTTCTCCCCAAATCAATTTCCACAATTCTAGAGATTCTAAAAAGTATTTTTCGGCTGAGGAATAATTTCCTTCTAAATAGTATAGTGTTGCCAAGTTGTTTAAAGATTGGGCGATATCAGGATGTTCCCTATCAAACAAATTTTTTCTGATATTTAAAACTTGTAAGTATAAGGCTTTGGCTTCCAAGTAACGCCCTTGTATCCGATATAATTCCGCTAGATTATTCAGACTATCTGCCGTAGTCGGATGTTCACCAAGATTTTCTTGCCCTAATTTTATAGCTTGTTGCGTGACCAACATTGCTTTGTTTAAATCGCCTTCTTCAAATAATTTGACAACTATTCGATTTAGATGATTTAATTTTTCTATAATTTTGGGAATATTTATCATGTTTTACCTGAAATTTTCAGTCTAATTTTGTCAAATGATTTTTATTCAATAAACACTCTCTTTAGTTAGGGCATTATTACTTATTCTATAATTTGGTATTCAGTATATAAAATTTGGGTAGCTCCATTTATTTTGAGATAATTTAGTAATTCCATCAGAAAATTTTCAGTGATTTTTAATACTTCATCGTTTTCTGACATTAACCATTCCAAATTCGGTAAATCTGGTGTAACTACTGCCAAAATTTGTTCCTTACCTGGTGTCCCTTCAATGTAAAATGAGGTCATCGGTGAGCCTTCTTGTGGGAGACTTGTTTTCCCCTCTGATAATTCTGCCTGAGGTGCAAAACACGATGGACAAAAACACCAAATCTCTCCTGATGTATCTCTTTGGATTAATAATAAATATCCTGGTGTTTTCAAATTTATTTCAAACTGAATATAGCTTCCTAAACGCACGGATTTCTCGTAACGATTGGATATATTCTTCCTCCAAGCCAATGTTTCTTCTTTGACCAATACCATTCCCATTTCTTCTGTTAGGGAAGCAAGTGCTATTAGTTCCTGCCAAATTTTGTTAAGAGGTGTTAACTGTAGAGTATTTTCTTCATCCTCTGAAAATGATATAACAATATCTTGCCAATTTAAGTTAAGTTCTTCACAAATCTCCATAAATATCTCTCGTCTAACAGGTTTCCCGTTAAAGAAATTGTTGACAGTAGACCAAGACGCAATTCCTCTTTCATTTACCAAAGCACTCTGAGTTAAACTTAACCGTCTTAGGGCTTGTCTAGCCCGTTGAGTACCAGATGGTGACGCGATCAGAGAAACTACAGGCATGGTTCCTTAAAAGTTATTTGCTGGGAGGTTGTTTCTTAACTCATATACGAAGTCATATATTTTCGTCAATTACTCATATACGTACTCATATAGTTGCTTGCAACAATCTAAATATACAGCAAGGGATTTAGATGACATCAAGATTTGTGTTTATTCTACAAAACCTGATCAAGTTAACTTCCTAAACCCTGTTGGCAGCAGAACTTGCTACTTCCGGGAAGCTGGTATAATTTTACCCTTATAGGGGTAAGAAGGGAAAAATTACCTTTTTATCTTAACCTATGTTCACCTCAGAACATCTCAATTACGCATGGCTACAAGTCCGTGCGGGAAGTAAAGCGGCGGGGATTGATGGAATTTCTGTTGACTTCTTTGAGTCAATGGCTACTGAACAATTACACAATCTGGCATCACAGATTCAGTATGAAACTTATACTGCAAGTCCCGCTAAAGGTTTTTATGTACCTAAGAAAAATGGCAGTAAAAGATTAATTGGTATTCCCATAGTTCGGGATAGAATCGTGCAGCGTTTGCTACTCGATGAATTGTATTTTCCCTTAGAAGATACCTTTCTTGATTGTAGTTACGCTTATCGCCCCGGACATAGTATTCAACAGGCAGTGCAGCATTTATATGGGTATTACCAGTATCAACCAAAGTGGGTAATCAAAGCAGATATTACTGATTTTTTTGACAATCTTTCCTGGGCATTATTGCTAAGTGAGTTGGAAAAATTACAGCTTGAATCGATTGTATTACATCTAATCGAGCAACAGTTGAAGTCAGGAATCATCATTGCTGGACAATACCGCAATTTTGGTAAAGGGGTATTGCAAGGGGGTATACTCTCTGGAGCATTAGCTAATTTATACCTGACTAATTTTGATCGCAAATGTCTCCAGCACGGGATTAATTTAGTTAGATATGGTGATGATTTTGTCATCGCCTGTAGTAATTTTTCAGAAGCTAACCGTATTCTTGACAAAATTACTACTTGGTTGAGAGAGCTTTATTTAACTCTACAACCTGACAAGACACAGATTTTTAGTCCCGATGATGAGTTGACTTTTTTGGGTTATCGATTTGCAAAGGGTCAAGTGTATGCCCCACCTCCCCCAGAGCCTATACGTGAAGGAGAATGGGTAATTAACGATTCGGGTACACCCTATTTTCGCCACAAACCAAGGACAACAAAACCTGTTTCTCGTCCCCCGAAAGCTTGCAGCATTGACAAACCTAGCAATTTCCCACGAGCCGCAATTTCACATTACTGGCAGGATTTTATGAGTACATTATACGTCACCGATCAAGGCGCTTACTTAAGTGTCAAAAATCAGCAATTTCAAGTGTTTTATCAACAAGAATTGAAAATTAAAGTTCCAGCAACACGGGTGACTAATATAGTTATGTTTGGTTGTTGTAATGTCTCGCATGGTGCAGTAAGTATGGCATTAAGGCAACGAATTCCGATTATGTATCTTTCCCAAAAAGGCAGGTACTTTGGACATACTGCTGTTCAAGGTGATGCCAAAGTGGAATATTTAATGAAACAGGTTCAGTGTTGTGCAAATCCTGTATTTGTTCGCCAGCAAGCAGAAACAATTGTGGCTGCAAAGTTGCATAATTCTCGCATTTTGTTAATGCGTTTAAATCGTCGTCGGCAAACACAACTTGCTACCCAGGCGATAGATTTAATTGATGT
>CAZZZY010000231.1:0-8489 GCA_964658545.1 uncultured Acetobacteraceae bacterium
CATCAAAACCTGTTTGATTTTGCCCTCTTTGTTCATACTCTTTTTTGGGCTAAGGTATGAGGAATTGTAAGTTTTTTTTAAAAAATCTCAGTAGTGTTGTAGAGTGTTAGCTGTCTTCGTAACGAAGACAGCTAACACCCTTTACGTATATTTCAAAAATCAAATATGATTCCTATATATGTTTAAACTACTTGGATACATTAGTATTTTTCTCATTACCGCCTGTTTGCTATTTGCAAGTCATGCTTGGGCACCGACTGAATCCAAACGCCCTCCCTTAAAAGTGGGATTTGCATCTTTTGTTGGGGAGTATCCAGGCATGATTGCTCAAGAAAAAGGATTCTTCAAAGCCCAAGGGGTAGATGTGGAACTAATTTATAAACAATACACCCAATTGGAAAGAGCAAATTTCAGTGCGGGTAAGTATGATGGTGCTTCATTGGCATTAGGAAGTTTTATAATCTTGAGTGCCACAAATCCAGATATACAAGGCGTAATGCTTATAGATGAATCAACAGGAGCAGATGTAGTAGTCGCTCAATCACAAATTAAAACCGTCGCTGACTTGAAAGGGAAAAAACTGGGCGCAAATCTAGGCGGTTTTAGCGAAGTTTTCGTGACTGAGATGTTGAAAACAGCTAACTTAACCAGCGATGATGTGAATTTGGTTAAATCAGAGGCTTTAGAAATTCCTCAACGCCTGAAAAATAATGTTATTCAAGCTGGACACACTTGGGAACCCTATCTTTCTCAAGCTATTAAATTAGGTGGACATATCCTATTTACCAGTAAACAAACCCCTGGCTTGATTTTAGATATGATTGTCTTTCGCGGTGAGACAATCCGCGATCGCCCCGAAGATGTTCGTGCATTTGTGCGAGGATGGCTGCAAGCCATAACCTACTGGAGAGCAAATGTTCAGGAAGGAAAAGCTATCATCAGCAAAGCGTTAAAAATTCCTATCAATACAATCTCTCTGGAGGGAGTAAACCTAACTGATTTAGGTGAAAATCAAAAATTTTTTCAATCTAGCAACCCTAATTCCATCTACAAAACTGCCAAGATATATGCAGACTTTTTTATTCGCTCTGGAAACGTGACCCGCATTCCTGAGCTAAAAAGTTTATTTAATTCTTCCTTCTTGAACCCTGTCTCCTAGTTTAAAGCCATGCAGCAGTCTCTTTTGGGCAGCATCCGTACAAGGTTGATCGCCTCATTTCTCATTGTTGCTTTGATTCCGTTGCTGTTATTGGCATTTCTCAACACACAGACAACTGAAAAAGCACTAACTGACAACGCGAAACAAGCCCTATCTGCGGCGGCTAACGAAACTGCTAATAGAATAGATACCTTTATTGATGGAAATCTCAATGCCGTGCGCGTAGAGGCAGTTTTACCAGGTTTGGCACGCTACCTCAGCCTAACGCCAAAACAGCGAGATGACAGCCCCGAAATGCAATTGGCGACAGAAACATTAAACCGTCTCAGTCGCAAAGATATGCTCAATGTTATCTCATACTCTTTGCTCGACTTAAACGGGAAAAATGTATTGGATACATATACACCAAACATTGGCAAAGATGAATCAGTTCAAGATTATTTTAAAAACCCAGTGCAAACTGAATTCCCCTTTGTTTCTAGCATGAAGTTATGGCCGACAATTTCTGACCCTGACCTTGTTACCCTTTTTTTTAGCAGTCCGGTTCGCAATGCCAAGGGAGATATATTGGGTGTATTGCGTGTTTCATACAATGCGACTGTTGTTCAGCAGTTAGTAACTCGACAAACTGAACGGGCTGGGGCAAAATCTTTTGCTATTCTTTTAGATGAAAATAATATTTATCTGGCACATAGCACTGCACCAAAACTGCTTTTTAAATCAATTGTACCTCTGCCTTCTGATGTTGTAAATCAACTGCAACAAGAAGGGCGTTTGCCTAACTCTCCTGTAAACAAATTGGCAACTAATGAGTTAAAACTTAAGCAAGCATTGGATAATAAACAGTCGTATTTAATTGCATCTTTGCAAGCCACAGGGAATCGGGTTAAAATGATTGCGATCGCTCGTTTGCAATATAAACCTTGGTCTGTGTTGTTCGCACAGCCCCTTGTTGTTGCTCTATCACCTGTACGACAACAAATTCATCAGGCAATGTTTCTATTTGCATTTATCGCTGGAGTAGTGACAATCATCGCTTTTGCCATTGGGCAAGTGCTAACAAAGCCAATAATTTACCTTACCAATATAGTTTTACAGTTTACCGCAGGTAACTTAGATATCCGCGCCAAAATTAGCTCAAAAGACGAAATAGGTCAACTGGCCAAATCGTTTAACAACATGGCACTTCAGTTACAAACATCTTTTGAAACTTTGGAACAACGGGTACAAGAGAGAACAGCAGAGTTAGTAATTGCTAAAGAAAAAATAGAAGATGCAAATCATAAACTAGAACAACTGGTAAATCTAGATGGTTTGACTCAGGTGGCTAACCGTCGCTGCTTTGATGGACAACTGCAAGCAGAATGGAAACGCCTCGCACGAGAACAACAACCCCTGTCACTGATTTTATTCGATGTTGATAAATTCAAACTTTACAACGACTACTATGGTCATCTTGGAGGCGATGATTGCCTAGTTAGGATAGCTCAAACAGTGCAACAGGTGATTCATCGTCCTGCTGATCTAGTTGCGCGTTACGGAGGAGAAGAATTTTCGGTACTCCTCCCCAATACTGACTTAGCAGGAGCAATCAAGATAGCAAAAAATATTCAGCAAGCAATTCATGATCAGGCTATTCCCCATGCACAGTCTGATGTCACAGATATCGTCATCCTTAGTTTGGGTATTACTTCTGTCATACCCACTTGCGACATCAAGCCAGATACACTCATCGCTTCAGCCGATAAAGCCCTGTATAATGCCAAAGAAATGGGGCGCGATCGCTATTGTACTCATAGCGATATGACTAAAAGGACTCTAGGTGAGATAAATTATGACTCAAGCTATACCTAAACTAGTAACCTTTAAAGATTTTGCAGCTTGGCGGCCGGAAGGTGGAAGATACGAATTACATGATGGCGTGATTGTTGAAATGGCGCAACCAGTAGGAGATCATGAAGATGTTGTTGGTTTTATAGCAAGAAAACTAACAGTAGAATTTGACCGATTAAATTTACCTTATACAATCCCCAAAACTGCGCTGATCAAACCAACTAAGTCGGAATCTGGCTACTCCCCAGATGTGCTGATATTAAATCGTCCTAATTTAGTGAATGAGCCGCTATGGAAAAAAGAATCAACTGTATCTTGTGCAGCATCAATTCCCTTAGTAGTTGAGGTAGTTAGTACCAACTGGGATGATGATTACTACACAAAACAGGGTAAGTATGAGGGGATTGGAATTCCTGAATACTGGGTTGTAGATTATCTCGGTCTAGGTGCTAAAAAGTTCACTGGCAACCCCAAACAGCCTACTATATCTATTTATCAATTAATCGATGGTGAATACCAAGTTACTCAATTTAGAGGCGATGACCGCATCCTCTCGCCTACTTTCCCGGAATTGAATTTAACTGCCGAACAGATTTTTCAAGCTGGAGGTTTCCCAACGTAGCTGCGATCGCGCAAAGTCAATCTTTCATGCTTTTTATTTTTTGGCTCCAACTGAATTTTATTGACAAATACTTAGGTTATTTCTACAGCCAAAACTGACAATCATCCTCTAACATACTACTTGGATAAATCCCCCGTAAGCGCAATTTAGCAGTTTTATGCGCTCCGTATACTGTCATTGGTACGCGAGGCATTTTTAATGCTCGTCGTCGGTCAAAGTCTGATTTACCTGTCTTGAAATCTAAAATATGAATAGTACCATCTTGCTCTTTCAAAGTGCAGTCAGTTGGTGCATATAAAGCGAAAGAATAATTACCTTCTTCGATAGTGATCGGTATAGTAAATCCCTCATCACCTTTGCTCAACTGAATAATTTGCTTGCCAACTAAAATAGGTTTTTTATAATAGTTGTTCAGAATGCCAATGATCCGCTCTTGAACTTCCTCTGACTCCTGATTTAGTTTTAGAATAGCTGCAACTTGTTCCACACCCTCAGACTGTGACAAAAGTTGGGGGTCTTGATAAAATTCATAAATTCCCGCTTGTGCTAACTTACCAATTCGCTGATGTTTGTTGTCTTCTAACAGAGCTTTAACTTGAGGTTCTTTGTTACGAACCTTGCTAAAGCCTCGCTTCATATCACAAAACCAGGATTCTTTACCTACTCGTGAATCTGATAAAGACCAAATATTATAACTTGCAGATGGTAGCCAAACTTGTCCCATAAGTTTCAATTTCCTATGATGAAAGCTGGCATTTGGTGTACCTGGTCTAAATCTCGAATCATAGACAGAATTTCTCTGTTTTTAATCAACAAGAGACTATACACTATCTTATGGCTAGTGGTCAAAGCTTTTAGGAAAAAACTATATGCTACATCTGTAAATTAACTTTTTGCCAATAATTATTATTTATGTAATTGCATCACTTTTACAACGACAGCGATCGTACATTACATTTTGTTGCAAATAGAAGACCACAAATTAGGAATTAAGTGGTAATTCTGTCCCATAATTAGGATATTGAGAACTGGGTTAGGGTAGACGCGAGCATTTTTCCAGCGATCGCACTCTGCAAAGGGACAATGGAATATATGCTGAGATTTCCGAGACGGTGAGAGCTACGATCAAAAAGTAGTCTGTGGCTGACAAGCTAACTATTATGACATCCACATCGCGTGTTGTTCATAGTGACCCCGATATATTGGGGGGAACCCCTGTTTTTGTTGGTACTCGTGTGCCGATAAAAACCTTGCTCGATTATTTGGAAGCGGGTGACTCACTGGATGAGTTTCTAGATCACTTTCCCAGTGTCAGCCGTCAGCAAGCGATCGCCGCTCTCGAATTAGCAAAGGAAATGCTGACCGCCTATGCGAATTCTGCTTGATGAGTGTGTTCCACGACCCTTAAAACGTGAACTCACTGATTATGAGCTACACACAGTTGTGGAGATGGGATGGTCAGGCAAAAAGAATGGTGAGCTATTGCAACTAATGGCGCGCGAGAATTTCACGATTCTCCTGACAACAGACCAAAACTTACGATATCAGCAGAACTTGCAAGAGGCTGGAGTTGCTGTTGTTGTTCTCGTAGCGTTTAGTAATCGTCTTCCTGATTTACTTCCATTGATACCCAGTGTTCGCAGTGTCCTAGCTACGATCGCTGCCGGTGCGGTTGTTGAAATCGGGGATTTTTAAGGTGTTGGCGCACCCAGGCGTAGGCGATCGCTTTATCCAACAATTCTATTCTTTTTATCGACCAGCCACACTTCACCAGGTTTCGGGTTCATCAATCAAATCCAATACTTCTTGTTCAACTACTCTCGAACGAAGAATATCTAGAGCATCCCGATCTGCCAGTTCAATAATCTCTGTAAGGCATTGTCGCACTTGTTCAGCAATGTCAGGTTGCCATTGGCGTAGTTTTGTATAGAGTTCTTGGACTAAAGCATCCCTTTCAAGTTTCCACAACAAGATGTCATATTTTGTTCTATGTTAGGGGATCTTCTAGCAAACTAAGCTATTCTTTTTGATGGTGAAACCGAATTCCTAAAAAGATGTCATAAACAAACTCAAAAAAGTCCTTTTTCTGCAACAATCCTGAAGTTTGATAACATCCTTTTTCATCTAAAAGGGGCTTCATGACATAGTATGCAGGTTGGTAATTATACCAAGGAATAGAAGGCCACAAATGATGAATTAAGTGGTAATTTTGTCCCATAATTAGGATATTGAGAACTTGGTTCGGGTAGACGCGAGCATTTTTCCAGCGATCGCGTTCTACAAAAGGACGATGTGGCAAATAGTCAAAAAATAATCCCAGTGCTATCCCCACTATAAAAGCGGGTATAAACCAAAAATTCAGAATGTAACCCAAAAAGTTGTACTGCACTGAGATATAAACAATTACACCGACAATTAAGCGGCTGATGAACCATTCTAATAGCTCATATTTACGCCACAGTCGCCGCTGAAAGAAAAACACCTCGTGGTACAAAAACCGCACTGCAATCAGCCACAGAGGGCCACCCGTAGAGACATAATGATCTGGGTCGTCTTTGGGATGGTTGACATGACCATGATGCTGTAAATGTACTCGCGTAAATACTGGAAAAGCAAAAGCTAGCATTAACGCACTGCCATGCCCTAACATCGCATTCATTACCCGGTTGCGATGGGCTGATTGGTGACAAGCGTCGTGAATTACCGTCCCCGCACAATGCAAAGCAAGAGTGTTAACGCTAAAGCAGAGCCAGTGCGGCCATTCCCAAAGCCAGTAACCAAAGTTAGATAACACCAGCATTGCTACAGCTACCAAAAACAGCAATAGCGTGGGATTAAAATCACCAGGAGGCGCTAAAAATTCCTTGGGCGGGATTGTCAGTGGCTTTTGTGCCTCCGATGCGATCATCTCTAACATTGACTCCTTCTTAATCAAACATTACAAATATAGTTGCTAATAATATAGATATCTAGAATCATTAAAATCTGCTGGCTTACTTTAGCTGGAATTGCCTTATAGTCAACAGATGTTTGAAGTCTTTTCTGTACCTGATTGTAGTTGAGGAATTCTCCTGTACCGAAAAGCGACTGCCTAATTAAATAATTAGCAGCGTTGTAAAGATTTTTGGAATATTGCATAAATTATCTATCTCTTGATAGTTTTTATGGTTTTTCCTGATTACGTGCTTTTCGACTAGCTGCATTATTCCTCCCCACCTTTCCGCATTTTCCAAGCAATTTTGTAGCTCACACCGATGGACAAGGCATAGTCTGATAATTTCATAGCTTTCTTCTTACTATATAATTATCTTCCCATCAAAGTCTATATTTAGAAATGTCTGTCTCCAAAATGGAAAAAGTTTATCAATACCAAGGTTTGTACTTTCATAGACTATACTTTTGTCTAAAAAGATATTATACGGTGTCCGCTTAAAGACTGATCGCTAGGGGAAAGGGGGAAAGAGGGTTTTCCGGTGTTTTGCACAGATATCATCTATGATAGGTTGAAGCGCAAGTATAGTTTGATCAAAATCATGCCCGATTCTGTTCTCCTTCATCCTAATGACTGGCTAAACGTAGTGTCCAGATTTGGTGTAGCTTTGCTAATTGGCGGATTGATTGGCTGGACACGCCAAGTTGAAGGAAAAGCAGCAGGACTACGAACCCATATGTTGGTTACAGTCACCGCAGCGTTACTTGTACTAATTCCATCTCAATTAAACGTGACTCAACCCGAAGGAGTAATTAGCTATGTACTCCAGGGGATTTCTACGGGAATTGGTTTTTTAGGGGCTGGCGTGATTCTGCGTCAGTCTGATGTCAATACTCATCAATCTCGCGTCAAAGGACTCACTTCCGCATCAGAAATTTGGGTTTGTGGGGCTTTGGGAGCTTGTTCCGGTTGTGGCCTATGGATTCTAAGCTTCTATGGCACAGTACTTGTGCTGATTATTCTAACAATCATCAAGCACCTAGAACGCTTTATTCCTGTTCATTCTGAAGATGATTTTTAATGTTTTAGATCCGTTGAGAGTAGTTTTGATTCAGAGGTGAATATTGCCTTGCACCACTTCCTTGACCCAACTAACCCAATATTTCCACTCCTTTCAGCAGTCTTTATTGGTGGAGTCGTCGGTTGGAATCGCCAATCTCTTGGCAAACCTGCGGGGCTACGAACTCATATGCTCGTTTGTCTAGGAGCCGCATTGATGACAATGATCCCCATGCGCCTGAGTTCTTCACCATCACCAGAAGCAGTTAGTCGAGTGATTCAAGGCGTAGCAACGGGGATAGGTTTTTTAGGAGCGGGTGAAATTCTGCAACGGTCTTTTCAGGGAACGGCTCAACCCCAAATTCAAGGATTGACATCCGCAGCTGCCATTTGGACGACTGCTGCTCTCGGTTTAGTTACTGGCTGTGGATTGTGGATTACAAGTCTGATTGGACTGCTAATAGTATGGCTAATTCTATCCCTAGCAGCAAGAGTCGAGCGAATTGCTTCACATCACCAGCGCCGAAAGGATGACTAAACTCTTCAATCTGACTTTTCCCGTTATCTCCTTGATGGAGCGATGTCTACGACAGGCTATTCGGTGTCGCTTACTATACCCCTAGCCTAAAGCCCTATTCTCGGGTGATTCATTGTCATTAAAATTAATTTGCTGAGAATAAGATATAGTTATGAAACCCAAGTATTTCGTTGTTTCACCACTAAACGGGAAAAGTCAGATCCCCTACACCCTCTGAATCTTGTACTTTCCCCAAGCTAATCGTTATTTCTTTTTTAAGCCAAACGTTTTCTATCTTAAAAATCAATACGGTTGGGTTAAGGCTAAAACTCTGTTACCAAAGTCAATTTTTTAACGTAGACGCTTC
>CAZZZY010000232.1:0-8476 GCA_964658545.1 uncultured Acetobacteraceae bacterium
ATTTTAATAATTCTTTACAACGTGTCCCATTTGCCACGTATTTCGGCATACCCCCGTACTCTGCTAAGGAAGAGGGTTTAGGCGACCTCTATGAAGGACTTTTAGAGAAAAATGCCAGTGAGAAAAAATCTGGTGCAGGGCAATACTTTACGCCGCGTCCTTTGATAGATTGCATGGTAGAACTCATTAAACCGCAAGCAGGGGAATTAGTCCAAGACCCCGCAGCGGGAACGGGAGGTTTTCTAATTGCCAGCGATCGCTATATCAAAAAACACACGGATGATTTATTTGATTTAAACGAAGCTGAACAGTCGTTTCACCGCTACCAAGCATTTTACGGCATTGAGTTGGTACAGGATGCCCACCGACTATTATTAATGAATATGCTGCTACATGGCATTGAGGGTGCTGTGGACTTGGGTGATTCTCTCTCTAGCGAGGGGCAGCAGTTACCAAAAGCCAATGTCATCCTCACCAATCCTCCCTTTGGAACGAAAAAGGGTGGCGGATTGCCCACACGGGATGATTTTACATTTACTACGTCAAACAAGCAGTTAGCTTTTTTACAGCATATCTATCGCGGACTGTTACCCGGAGGACGGGCGGCGGTGGTGTTACCTGATAATGTGCTGTTTGAAGATGGGCAAGGACGCAGCATCCGCGCTGATTTAATGGATAAGTGTAACCTGCATACAATTTTGAGATTGCCTACGGGGATTTTCTATGCCCAAGGTGTGAAAACTAACGTGCTGTTTTTCCAACGGGGAACGACGGAGAAGGGTAACACCAAGCAGGTGTGGTTTTACGATATGCGGACGAATATACCTGTTTTTGGCAAGCGGACTCCTTTAACTAGAGAGCATTTTAGTCCCTTTAAAGAAGTTTACGGGGATGATGCTAATGGGGGAAGTCCGCGTGTTGACCAAGGGGAGTTGGGACGCTGGCGCTGCTTTACGCGGGAGGAAATTACTAAACGCGGTGAAAATCTAGATATTACTTGGCTGCGGGATGAAAGTTTGCAGTCGGGGGATAATTTACCGGAACCTGATATCATTGCAGCCGCTATTATGACGAAATTACAAACAGCGATCGCGGAGATGGAGGCGTTGACGGTGTTGCTGTCAGGGGAGGAAGAAACCGAGGAAGGTGCAGCACTTTTAGAATAAAAGCAAACCCGCAGTAATCAGAGGTAGTAAAGATGAGTCCAGAACAAGAATTATTAACCAAGTGGCGATCGCTTCCACAAGACAAACAGGAGGAAGTTTTAGATTTTGTCGAATTTCTTCGTTTGAAAAACTCTGCAAATAAAACCCCCTTGGGAGAACGTTTGCGGCAAATTCGCTCTAGAATTGTTGCTTCTGGTAAACCCTTATTAACTCAAGATGAAATCGAAAAAGAACTTGCCAAATGACTAGAAACGGCTCAAGTAACTTTTTATTATGAGAAAAAGACGATGGATAGTATAAAAATCCGGTCGCATGTGGGTAAAGATGGAATTTTACATTTAGATATCCCAGTAGAAATGCCAGATACAGAAATTGAAGTTACGGTAACAATTCAAAGAGTTACACCACAACAACGGGGCTGGATGCCTGGGTTTTTTGAAGAGGTAATTGGTGGTTGGGTAGGAGAACCGCTAGAACGGGCAGAGCAGGGAGAATATGAAACTAGGGAGCCGCTATTTTGACTTATCTGCTCGATTCAAATGATCCCGACGACGAACCCGCATCCGTCCTGCTAGAACGCATCCGTGCAGAACGTGACAAACTCCAAACCAAAGCCGCTAAAAAATCCACCCCACCAACTGGCGGACGACGCAGCAAAAAGGCATCGCAGCAGGAAGCAGAGCCAGTGCAGCTAGAACTAGGGTTGGAGTAGTACAAACAAGCAGATCGCATTTACAAGAAAATTGACGGCACGCTAAAGCTAAAAAGCTAATTTTAGAAAAAGCTAAAAAGATAATTGGCTAAATTTATTAATTGACAAAATAATTAAATGACTATACGTTAAATAGCTAATTTAATAAATTTGTATATGCTAACAATTACCGTAAGCTCCTTGAGTGGCGGTCAGGGCAAGACTACAACATCCCTGTTCCTTGGTCGGTTGCTATCGCGCCAGGGTTTACCCACCTTGATGCTAGATTCCGACCCCCAACATAATCTCACTACCTATCTGGGTTTCGAGTTAGAACCCAACCAACCAACCCTATTAGAATTTCTCAAAAAAACAGTTGCACCAGAAGACTGCATCTACCCGACTCAAGATAACGACAATTTATTTTTAATCCCCGCCGACGACCAACTCGATACCGTACAAGATTATTTATCTAACAGTGGAGTTGGTGCTACCTTGCTCAAGCGGCGATTGGAAGCCATCAGCAAAATATTCAAAGTGTGCATAATCGATGCGCCACCACAGCGATCGCAAATTTGTTTGACAGTGATCGGTGCAGCAGATTTTTTGATCATCCCCGCAGAAGCATCCGTCAAAGGTTACGGTTCACTAGTGCGGACGCTCGACTTATTGAACGGCTTGCAAGATGTTGGTGCAACGGATGCCCAAGTATTAGGTGTTTTACCATTCCGCGATCGCTGGTTTGGTAAAACGCAAGCACAAGAAAGTCGGGCTGCTGTAGATGGAATGCGCGATGAAGTTGGCGAGGGGTTGGTTCTACCTTCAATCCGCGAGTCAGAACGTTACAAGCAGGCCATCAACAAACGTACAACCCTAAGCGAGTTGGGATATAACGACTTGGAATATCCATTTGAAATTTTAGTTGAAAAAATTCGCACTTCACTTGGGGGTAAATAAAAATGTCTGATGACGTACTCAACCAATTACGCAATAAACGTAATCGCCCGACAGTTGAACCACGCCAGGATGCACTCGTCAAGAAAGTACAACCCCAAACAGAAGAACAAAACGCCCCACAACAAATCACCCCAGTTACAGAACTTGTGAACCCAACTGCTGCATCATCTGACACACTTGCCGAACTCAAAACCGAACTCGAAAAATACCCCGAAACTCGACGACATTCAGCGATCGTTTTAGAAAAAGACCTCGACCAAGAATTAACACGATTTTGTAAAGACAGGGGAATTACAGTTGAGGTATTTTTAGAAGCAGCATGGACTATTGCTAGTGCCGATAACGCGCTTACAGAAAAAATTACCACGGAAGCCAAGCGCCGCTACGATCAACGCAAGCGAGTTGGGCAAATTAAACGGTTAATTACAATGTTGAGCAACTCCCCCAAAAAAGATAACGTATCGTCTCAGTAAAAAAGAGGAATAAAATCAGCGATCGCTAATTGGGTGATGCCTACTACGAATTCTGTAATAAGCAGAACCAATAGATATTGACAGTGGTTCTAGACAGTTAAATATCAATTTGACGGAATTTACCATAAAAAATGGTGGGGTTATCACTATACTCTTCACTTAAGTCTAGGTAAGATTAAAAAAGTAAAAAAAACATACTACGCAAGGTTACATAATATGAAACTAATTAGAGTACAAGTTGAGAATTTTCGGAGTGTTGAGAACTCTGAAGAGTTTTCAATTGATGATAATATGACTTGCCTTGTCGGAAAGAATGAATCTGGTAAAACTACATTGTTGACCGCGCTCTATCGATTAAATCCAATGTTTACGGATGGAACTCAGTTTGACCGTCAGAAAGACTATCCACGTCGTTATTTGTCAGATTATGAAGAACGTCACGAAGGTGAAAATCCCGCTGTTATTAGAACATGGTGGACTCTTGAACAAAAAGATAAAAATCGAATTATTGAAAAGTTTGGACTTAATGCACTAAAAAATGATGATATTAAAATTACAAGGGGTTATGATAATACGCAGCTTTGGACTATAAGTATTGATGAATTGGCTATCGTCAAACATTTAATTGATACAAGCGAACTCCAAGACGAGGAAAAGCAGCATATTGGTGAAGTTAAGACAATAGCCGAACTGAAAGTGAAAGTGGCTTCGTTGCCTGAAGCATCAGTTGGGCAAACTCAACTTATAGAATGTATAGAACAATATTTTCCCGAAAATTCAGCTTTTAAGGGTGTAAGAAAGGTACTGGAGTTACCAAAATTTTTATTATTCTCCCAGTATCAAAAAATGCAAGGTCAAGTAAGTTTAGAACAGATTCAGTCCAGACAAGCCACTGCAACACTTACTGAAGATGACCAAGTTTTTATTGCGCTTTGTGGTATGGCAGGGGTAACTATTGAACAAGCAGCCTCTCTTCAGGATTTCGAGAGCGTTATTTCACAGTTTGAAGGAGCATCAAGTAAAATTTCATCGGAAATTTTTAAGTATTGGAGCCAAAACAAATTCCTCAAAGTGCAATTTCGTCTTGACCGTGCGGAACCAGGAGACCCTGCTCCTTTCAATAGCGGGCGTATCTTTCGGACACGCATTTATAATGAACTTCATGAAGTGACAGTGCCATTTGACGAACGCAGCACTGGTTTTGTCTGGTTTTTCTCGTTTTTGGCATTGTTTTCTCAGGTAAAGAAACAGTACATGGGGCAACTTATTTTATTGCTGGATGAGCCTGGATTAAGTTTGCACGGAAAGGCGCAAGCGGACTTATTACGTTATTTTAAAGAACGTCTTACTCCGAATCATCAATTGATTTATTCGACACATTCACCATTCATGGTTCCACCAGATAGCCTTTTGTCTGCGCGTACTGTGGAGGATGTTGTTATCCACCGTAAAGATGAACGACCAGAAGTTCGCGGTACCAAAGTCGGAAGCGATGTACTTAGCACAGATAAGGACACCCTTTTCCCATTGCAGGCTGCACTTGGCTACGAAATTACGCAAACTCTTTTCATTGGAGAACACACGTTATTAGTAGAGGGGCCATCAGACCTTTTATATTTAAAGGGAGTTTCAGAATTACTGCGTTCGCGTAAACGTACTAGTCTTGATCAGCGTTGGACTATTTGCCCTTCTGGTGGAATTGACAAGGTAAGTGCGTTTATGAGTCTTTTTGGCGGCAACAAGTTGCATATCGCGGTTTTAACGGATTTTGCATCAGGACAAAAGAAAAAGGTCGAAGAGCTGCGTCGCTCAAAAATTCTACATAACGGACACGTTTTCACTATGGACACTTACGCAAATCAACCAGAAGCTGATATTGAAGATATGTTTGGATCGACGTTTTATATAGAGCTTGTCAATGTTTGCTATGACATCAAAAGAAAACAAGCTTTAGCTGTTCCGTCTCCGTCTGTTGGTTTACGAATCGTGAAGCATGTCGAAGACCATTTTAGAACATTGCCTGACACAGTACCGGAGTTTGACCACTATACCCCTGCTGCTTACTTCATAGAACATCAAGCAAATATTATAAAAAAAGTACCAGCATCGGATTTAGAAGCAGCTCTTGTTAGGTTTGAAAAATTATTCAGTGACTTGAATGGATTATTAAATTAATTTTATACCGACCTGAGCAGTGCCAACCTTAGCGATGCAGACCTTAGCCGTGCTAACCTCAGTAATGCCAACCTCATGGATGCGATTGTTGTGAATGCTTTTTTTGGAGAGGGTAAAGGTCTTACAGAGGATATGAAGCATGATCTCGAACAAAGAGGGGCAATTTTTGGCGACCGCCCGACGAGCCATTTAATGCAACTCAATTAATAATTTTATTCCGGGCGACGGGAATGCAATAATGGCAGCAAAGTCAACCTTGGCATCCATGCAGGGTTGTCAGCTTATGGTTATAGAAACGCTCACATATTATTCTTCCCTTATTAAAGGTGATGTAAGTGGCTCTGCCAAGAAAAAGTAACACAGAAGATAAACTAACAAGCGATAGCACGGCTATTTGATGCATGTTTAATTCGCCAATAGATATTGAGAAGTGAAAAATAATCTCAGGTGGTGCAGAGTTAATAATTCCCGTTCCGCTAAGACACTTGTATACGCTATGTATACAAGTTACCGCAACTTACAATAATTCTCCTGCCGCATCAACTTCATCGCGGTCAATATCCAAATAAAAAGTTAAATTGGCGATGCTGGTATGTCCAGATCGCTTTTGCAAAGTCGGTAACGGCACACCCGCCTTATACATTTTTGTCAGCCCAGTCCTTCGGAACGAGTGAGAACTGATACCCTTGAACCCTACATAGTCACAGGCTTTGCGTAATGCCAAGTCCGCTGACTGCCGGGTACGATGCCCCTCCTTCCGACCAGGAAATAAATACCCAGTTTTGGGTAAGCCACACTCAATTATTAATTCCGCTAATTTTGCAGATATCTTCACTTCCCTGGTTTTTTTGGTCTTGGTCGTGCTGGCGCGGAAGATAATCCTCTCACCCACAATATCTTCCTTGGTGAGCTGAAGTGCCTCACTTATGCGGCATGATGTGTAATAGCAAATTCCAAAGAGCAATTTATCAGATCGTGAAAAAACGCTCATCAATTCCTCCAGTTGTTCGTCGGTCAGCACTGATGCTTGACCGTTGCGGCGAATTTTCATACTTGCCCAGACTTGCTCTTTTGTTAGTTCAGCAACAGAGATGTCGTTTAACTACCAAATCTTGACTAACAGGCGATCGCCGTGCAGAAATTGAAGCGAAGAACAAAGCCCTTGAAAGCTGTAAATCCCAACGCCAAAGTTGAAGAAGATGCCTGGACTTCAGAAGGACTGTTGGACTTTATTGAGCAGAAAGGGGAGGAGGTTGCTCCTGGCATTGGCAGTCTTGCGGCGTTCATGATGTATCAATTCACCAATGGGAAAAAACCATTGCCTGTAATTTCATAACGGAACTTAGAGCCAAATAACACAACAATGGTTTAAATTTTAAATATATTTACTGGTAATCCTATGACAGGAATGGAACCTTTAATAGCAGCAGCGGCGGCATCAGCTGTTAGTGGCGTAGCTGTTCCTATTTTTCAGTCACTTTGGGGAAGCGGAGGTAAGCTTTTAGGGCTGTTTGGCAAAACCTTAGATGAAAAAACTAGGGAGTTAATCTTTACTGCATCAAAACAGTATGTTCAGAACTACGAAGAACGTCACGGTATCCTCAAAGTGTTGGGAATGCGTGAACCTGTTAAGTTGGAATCGGTCTATACAGCAGTTCAATTTTTAGATAATGATGCCATCCGTAATTTTGAATCTATCGAAAATTTAGAACAATTCTATCGCAAAGCTAATAGCCGCAGGTTTCAATCTCAAGATCAGGGTAAACAAGAAGGAATTCTAGTTGCTAACGATAAGCAATATCTGATGGTGCTTGGTGGCCCTGGTGCTGGTAAGTCTACATTTTTGCGGAAGATGGGACTAGAAGGACTGAAAGGTAAAAAAGTAGGATTTAAACACACCTTTATACCAGTTTTTATTGAATTAAAAACCTTTACATCTCGTAATGTTAATATTGAAAAAATTATTGCTGAAGAGTTTCGTATTTGCGGGTTTCCATCATCTGATGAATTTACAGCCAAAGCTTTAGAAGAAGGTAAATTACTTATTCTACTAGATGGTTTGGATGAAGTCCCGACACAAAACTTGAATGAGGCAATTAGTAGAATTCAAAATTTTGTAGATAAATTCGATAAAAATCGCTTTATTGCCTCCTGTCGCACGGCGGCTTACCGCAGTAGTTTTCGTCGCTTTAAAGATGTGGCAATGGCAGATTTTGATGATGCCCAGATTCAGCAATTTATTTATAACTGGTTTCATTCCAAAGCAGATAAACAGGCGAAGACAGGCGATGATTGTTGGGAGTTGCTACAAAAGCCAGAACATTTTGCTGCTAAAGAATTGGCACACACGCCTTTATTGTTAACATTCCTGTGTTTAGTATATGACCGTTCCCAAAACTTTCCTGATAATCGTAGTGTTCTTTACCGCAAAGCACTGCGGATATTGCTAGAAGAATGGGCATCAGAAAAGCGAATTAACCGAGAGGAAATATATCAAGGACTGCATACAGAATTAGAAGAAATACTCCTCTCAGAGATTGCTTACGCAGATTTCGAGTCTGACAGACTGTTCTTTTCTGGGCGTGATATTGTTGGGCAAATTAAGATATTTTTGGCAAGTAATTTGAATGCACCCCAGAATTTAGATGGTGAGGCAGTTTTGAATGCCATCGCTGTTCAACAAGGAATTTTGGTAGAACGAGCCGATGATGTCTTTTCTTTTTCTCATCTGACGCTACAGGAATATTTAGCAGCACAATATATTGATGACCACCGCCTAGTTGAGCAATTAGTTACTGAACACCTGACAGATAAACGCTGGAAGGAAGTGTTTTTACTTGTCGCTGGTTTAATGCGTGGTGGTGCAGATGATTTGCTGTTGCGGATGGAAAAGGAAGCACAAAAGTATATCAACACACCGAACCTACAAACTTTATTAAACTGGGCAGAACAGGCAACAACTGGATCTACTGGGCATTTTAAACCTGTGGGTAAACGTGCAGTTGCCATCGCCT
>CAZZZY010000233.1:0-8416 GCA_964658545.1 uncultured Acetobacteraceae bacterium
TCTTGGAGTTTGGATAACTTAATTCTTCCCTGTCCACCTCTGCCGCCAAACATCGCGTCATGACTGACTCTCCCGGTTTTATCGTTCAATGGCACGATGTAGGCGTGGATGTGTGGGGTACTTTCATCTAGGTGGAGTTCTGCCCTGACACATTTTGACCCATAGTTTTGAGCTAGCCAGTCACGAGATGCACTCGCCCATTGCTGCATCAGTGAATCAGACCACTGCCCAGAAAGAGATGGATCTTTTGGGCGGAAATATTCAGGTGATGCCGAGAGAAACATTTCGGTGCATAACACTGCATCATGCCGAGGGCGATGCTTGAGGGTAGAGATTTTCTCTTTGACTATCTCCTCTAAAGAGCGATCGTCTTCTCCCCCAATCAACCGGACATTCTCTTTAGTTGGATCTGCATTGGGTGTTTCTCTGTTTCTGGTAACATGGTCATCACTTCCCGCAACGTTGCCGAATGTTTTTAGTTTCTCAATTCTGAGAATTGTTAGTGGGGACATAAAAGATTTATGTTACAAATGCAGTACTTTGTAGCACGAAAAAACCCCGCAGGGCGAACGACGGTTTCATGTCACGAGCGCAGCGAGAGATGGCGCAGCCACCCGCAGGGCATGAAACCATAGTGAGTATGGATACAACTTGGTACACCCTGCCGAAAATTTTTGGTGGTAGTCACCTCCAACCGACGAAAAGCTTGCTGTGTAAGCTTTGCAGGCAGATTTGGCGCTTTTTGTCCGCTTTCTCCCCTAATACCACCAAAAAACTCATTTATACCACTATAATACTCATTATTATTTTCGGGGCGGGAATTTTTGGCAATTTTTTACACCCTTTTTAAACTCATTAACACCACTATAATGCTCATTAACACCGCTAAAAAACTCAGATAAAACACTGGTGTTTTGTGCTACGATAATCCGTCTATTACTTAGGAGACACATGAGCGCACCACGCTACAAAGATGTTGAGTTGCCGAGAATAAAACGCAAATCTAATTCTTGGGAGGGCAAGGTCATTGAATATTTATTGAACCATCCCTCTAATAAAGCCGCGACTGAATTTTCAATGGAAGCTCTAACTGCTTTTTGGTTGCCTGAAGCGTTAGAAGGTAAAGTCACAAATGATGAGTTAGTCAAAGCTTGTTGGTCTGCGATTGAGAAACTAGAAGGAAAACTTGCCACCATTAGAAGGATAGCTGGCATAAAAAAATTACCTTCATCCGACACAACACTTTTTAGTACTTCTCTTGAAACTGTGAATCCCACTAAAAATAATGAGAACTTGAATGATGATGAAATCCAAGTGTCCACCTCGGATGACGATGACCAAACCTTAGATGAAGACAGTGACGATTTGATGGAACTAGAACTGTCACCGGAAATGAAACAGATCAACAAGCTGTTTGGTGTCGAGTAGTAGTTGAGAAAAAGCTCATCGTAATTGCGAAAAGCAGCGAATTAGTTTAAGGGGGCTGAATTGACTTACCCAAACACGAGCGGAACGTTTTTTAACTTCGCCAACAGCATCCGCTTCAATAGCGAAGAACTAGCATAAGAATCGCCGCAGTTTTCAGAGTGGTGAACTCATCAGTGGCTTTTGTAGTGATTGTGTAGTTGTCTCGTAGTTTTTTTGATGACTCTTACTTCTGCTTCTGCTTTTCAATTTTGACTCTCAACAAACTTTCCGCCAAATATGGCGTACTGTGCGTCATCAAAAGATGGATTACAGAGCTTTAGAGATTTTAAGCGAATTTACATATAATTGACCAATTATTGGGAAATAATGGGAGACTTCTTATAAGTATTGGGAACTGTTCTTCTTTATTGGGAATTTTTGAGCTAATGAGAATTTTGTGAGTGGATGATTTTTAAGGGGTAAAAAGGTAAGAAAAAATTGGAGAATTGGAAGATGTTGGATAAATATTGGGAGATGTTGAATGTAGTTGGTAAGAATTGGGAAAATGGATGTTTTGTCGAGGTTTTCTATCAGATTCACGAATTGAGTCAAATAAATCAACTAGTGCCAAATCTGTAATATTTCTTGATAAATGTGTCAATAATCACGGTTTGGGCGGTTTATCTTGAGAGTAATTATCAATTAGATAGACAAAAAAAGGGTCAAAAACAGGGGTAAATTTTTTTTGTGGATTTTGTTTTTTTAATGTTGAGTCTTGGTTCTGTTTCAAGCCGAATGCTCAACGTTCACTTTCAAAGTGATCAACTACGATAGCCGAGCGATCGCGCATCTTGTGGTCAACCTAATCCAAGATAAAATCAGGAGCGGGAAAAATGAAATTGATGATGAGCCAGGGGTAAGGTATGGAAGTCAAAAGCGAGGTAACAATAAAATTTAGCGGGTCACTGCCAACAGCCACACCTCTTCAGAATAAGAAAGTTGCAATCGAGTTAACTGATCAGAACGGCATAGTCTTCACCGCTCAAGTTAATGCTAAAAGTTGGCGTAAGGCTGAGACTAGCGCCTCAGAGTTTGCAGACTGGGCTGGGGCTGTATCGGGCAAGCTTGGTCAACGAACAGAAAAAGGGTTTGAGGTAGTTGATGCTGGGGTTCAAATCTTTGAAAAGAAAGCGAAAGAGCCTAAACCAGATGTAGCGGCGGCTGAAGCTGGCGTTTCTTCATGACCACATACAACAAAACCCCATTCATTCACTACGATCGTGTTTGGTGTGGGGTTGTTGGGGGCTGGACAAAGAGAAACACCTGTTAGAAATTAAAGACTTTTCCCAAGTGCGCTCTTAATGTGTCGATATCGCCCCACTGATATATAAATTTCTAGCTAATGCTGCTACTGCTCTCTTGTCAAAACTTGAGAGCAGTAGCAGCATTCTCAATCAGTATATCTACAATAGGTTTTACGTTTGCTGTCCTTGCCTTGATTGAAGGACGAAATCGTTATTTCGTTAAATCGCTAATTCTTGCTTTAGCGAAATAATCTTTTCATAGTGACGAAAACACGATATAACTAATTCGCTACAGGGCGAAAGGACGAAATTTGATGACCGTATTGGTGGGTGTCATTTCTCAAAAAGGGGGGGTGGGTAAAAGTACCCTTGCTCGGCTCATTGCTCGTGAATATGCTGCTGCTGGCTGGGATGTAAAAATTGCCGACCTAGATATTTCTCAAGGTACGAGTACGGATTGGAAACAACGCCGCGAATTAAACGGTATCCAGCCGGAGATTGCAGTTGAACCATTCCGCACTGTAGCGCAAGCACTTAAACACGCCTCGGTTTATGACCTCATGGTTATGGACGGGCCACCACATTCTATGCAAGGCACTCTAGAAATTGCCCGTGCAAGTGATTTACTTGTCCTGCCCACTGGTTTATCACTGGATGATCTCAAACCGTCTGTACTGTTGGCGCATGAATTGGTAAACGCCAAAATTCCTACGGATAAAATTATTTTTGTTTTATGTCGAGTCGGCGATCGGGAGAATGAAATTGAGGATGCCCGATCATATATTCATAAAGCTGGATATGTCACAGTGGCTGGTTCAATCCCCGAAAAGACTGCTTACCGTCAGGCAAGTGATAACGGTCGTGCTGTTTCTGAGGTCACGTTTCCTACTTTGAAGCAACGGGCAGAACAAGTAGCCCAAGGAATTATTGATTTATTGAGCAAGCAAGAGTCCTAATTATGTCAACTAAACCACCTCCACCACCTCGCAAACCGAGCAAGGGTGAACCACCTAGCATTAAGGAAACAAAAGACAACTTGGAGAAGCCCGATCCAGGTGAAATTTCCAACTTAAATTTTAAAGTACCTGCCGAGTTTAAAAAGGATTTTAAGATTGCGGCTGCTACTTACGGTTGTACCCAGGTCGAGCTATTGCAACGGATTTTTAAATACTGGACAGATAATCATGGCTAATCAAGATTCGTCCTTTCGCTAAATGACGAAATAACGATGGCACTCTTAAGTGATGACAGCGATCGCTCTTTTACCACTTGTAAATACTCCTTGTTCACGAGGGAGGGCTGAAACCCTTGTTTTTAGTTCATTTCCAAAAGTTTGTGATTTACTGGTAATGAACGAAAACGATAATTTTGTGTTGACACCAGGGCGATATGTAGGTATTCCTGATGAAGTGGAGGATGGGGTGAGCTTTGAGGAGAAAATGAGTGAGCTTACAATGGCATTAGGTGAGCAAATGCGAGAGGGGCAATTGTTAGATGAGGAGATTAAACAGCAATTGTTAAAGGTGGGATTTATCGTTAGTGATGAGTTAGTTGATTTTTAAGGAGATGAATATGACTCAAGTTATTTTGAAACAGCTTAATCCCATTGTTATAGAAAAACTAAAACGTCTGGCTCAGAGTCATCAACGGACTTTAGAAGAAGAAATCACATCTATCCTTGAAGATGTAACGGAAAAAGAGGAAGAACAAACAGGGGCTGAGGGTTTTTGGGATATGACTTTACAATTTAGAGAAAGGATGCAGCAGGAGAATATTACTTTTGATGATGCAGATTTTGCGGATCTTCGAGATCGCTCTGTCGGTAGGGATGTTGAGTTTTGAGTATCAAGTATTTATTAGACACAAATATTATTTCAGAAGCCACTCGTCAAAGTCCTAATGTTAATGTAGTCAGAAAACTGACTGAGCATCAACTAGAGACTGCGACTGGTTCGGTTGTAATGCACGAACTTTTATTTGGTTGTTTACGTTTGGTGGAATCACAAAAACGTCGATTGTTGCTGGAATATATTAATCAAATACCTTTAAAAATGACAATACTAAATTATGATTTAAAAGCTGCACAGTGGCACGCCCAAGAAAGGGGTAGATTATCTAAGATGGGCAAAACTCCAGCTTTTATTGATGGTCAAATTGCGAGTATTGCTTACAGTAATAATTTAATTTTGGTAACTAATAATGTTTCTGATTTTGAGTTTTTTAATAATTTAACGGTTGAAAATTGGTTTGTTAGTGAAGGCTGAGTTATAGATAATTTAAATACTTGTCTGGTACTTTATATTTTAGTTGATTAGCTAATCTTTCTAATTAGCTTTTTGTGTCGAAATATTAGCTTTATCAAACAGAATTCAGGAGTCAGGAGCCAGAATTCAGAATTGAATTCTGTGCGAGTGGCGGATGAATAAACGGGTTTAAAACCCCATCGTCTGCACGGTGTCTACTTTTTCGTTGGGGTCTGAATCCCCAACGAAAGTGATTCTGACTCCTGGATTCTGACTTCTGACTCCTTCTTCAATTGCCATGTTTCTGCCTTTCAGTTACACCCATATCTCGCTCCCTAGCTGCCTGCCAAAGTCCGATGCCCCGACATGGGTGGACTCAGAAGCTACAAGGAAAGTTGTAGAATTAGAAAAACCTTCTTTTCTTAGCTGAAGCAAAACCTCAGTTAAATCAACCACAGTCAAGAATTAATGGTTGCTAAAAGTTCTTCTTTTCTTTTTTCTAATTCCGAGATTTTTCGATTCAAACTTCGGATTTCTGTATTGATTTTTGATAATTCAGCTTTGCACTTTTGAGTTTTTAAATAATCCGACCCATATTTTTCAATTACAAAATCTTCTACCTCATTCCTTAAGAGTTTGAAGCAGGGATTTCCATATAAAGTATTGTGCCGATATTGCAATTTTCCTGATTTGATAGCCTCAAGAATTTCTGCTAGCTCAAGGTTAAATTCTTTTTGGGCTGTTTTATCGCTCAGAGTAGCTCCCTTTTGCCCCCAAGGGGAATTGTCTTCTTCATGATTCATATAGGACTTAGTTTAAAGAACATTGAACGAGATGCTACCATGACAACAGGTACTAAATGTATTAAAACATCTATGTAGCGCAACGGTATCCTAGCATTCCGTTTAAGAGATAAATCCATGCGAACAGTATGTATCAGCCTTGTCCCTTTGTTGCTAAATTGAGCGTATGTCTGCTCAACCTCAAGGAGCAAAACCATGCCATTTGACATCAATCAACTCAATAATCTCGACTACGACGAAGCTGAACCCCTTCTTGCCGACTACATAGATGGTGTAGTCGAGCAGTTCGCCAAGTCTCTTGAAGGAGAAGCTTATGCCCAAGAACACCCTGAGTTCGGTGGATGGATTGCCACTTTCACAGAAATGTCCTACATCTACGAAGGATTCACCCTGCCCAAGATGACTAAGGCAGACGTACAAATCGTTATGGAACATATTCTTCCGCGCAAGCTCACGCTGATGCACAGATCAGAAGCAGAGGATGCCATCTCAGAACTAGTCGCCTTTTGGAACTTCTTGAAGCGGGAGTATAACTTTCGTAGTGCCGGGGCGATCGCAACCTACCTTGCCAAAATCGAAGGCAAGTTCACAGACTGGATGTTTGATCCTGCGAAAGGGGGTATGGCAAAAAGTTTTATTACGAGTGGGATGCAAGCCGGGTTTGACATGACGAGCGAAGAAGGGATAGCAGCCTTTCAAAAAGCTTATAACCAGCAAATCCTAAGAGAAGAACCAAACAACTCTTTTCTTCAGGAATTAGGCAGTCTGTTCACCGGCTCAGAAAGAGAAGCACAGGAAACTGTGTCTAGCTCCAAATCCTCTAAAGAAAAACCGAAGACCAACACAAAAGGATTTGATTCACAGAATTTAGGCAAGAAATCTAAGGGCAAGAAAAGGTAATTAATCTGAAGTTAACACCATACTTTCAACCTCATCTTTAGGTCTTTTTTAAATCAATTCTGATATTGAGTCGCTCATCTGCTTTTGCAAACGCTGGCGGTTATCATCATATTTCAATACCGTCTGCACTTGGGCGTGTCTGCTGAAGCGCTGGGTAGCACGGTAGTTGCCATTATTCAGATCCAATACTGTGGTAATCGCACTATGGCGGACACGATGGGGTGACATCTTCTTAGTAATTCCGGCTTGCAAGCATAGCCCATCCACCAATCGCCTGATTGCCTCCCCGGTTAATCTCGCTCCATTCTTGTAATAGGCTAGCACTGTGAAAAGCGGGTCTAAACCACGTTTCTTCTTACTTGCTTTTATCCAACTGGCTAGAGCGTCGGCGGTTTTGTCTGATAGGTCAAGAATTTCTTTCTGGCTACCCTTACCTTTACCCAGGATTGAGAGCGTTTTCTCCTTGGCGTTAAAGTCACGCACATTTAGATTGACTATCTCCTGACGACGCAAGCCATTATCCCAAAGTAACCGCATAATGGCATAATCGCGCTTGCCCTTAAGAGTACTGCGGTCAACCAACGCTATCACTAAAGCATAGTCCTCGGCTGGAATGCCCATAGTGTCACGGTAGGTTTCGACCTTCTCACCTTTGACATCATCCAGGGAGAAATTGCAGACTCCCAGCCGTCGCCCCATCTCAACCATTGACTTGATAGCACTAAGGCGACGATTCACCGTAGCTTCAGCCAGTTTTTTCTTGATCAGGTGCGCTTTGTACTTGAGAACCACAGCAACGGCATGACGTTGTTCCAGGTGAAGAAACTCTAGAACCAAATCCCGGCTGGGTTCTTTCTTAACGACAAACAGAAAGAAATCTTTTAAATCTTTTTGGTATTCGCGCTTGGTGTTCAGAGATCGCTTATCACCAATCAACTGCCCTATTACATCGGGGTCATTTTCTAAAGAAAAATCATCACCGATCGCCAACATCAGCGAGTTTTCTAGAACAGTAATGTTTTCGGGGTGGATCGGTGTCATTGTCTTGGACAGGGTAGGCGGGTTAATGCTATTTCAACATCTTAGTTGTAAAGGGCGTGTTTATTACTCTAAGTGGTGCGAAAAGTTCTATTGTCGCACTATCTGGCAGTGGGGCAGGGAGTGGGGGAGCAGGGGAGTTATTGTCAGTTGATTGACAGTTGTTGAGGGTGATGAAGAGAAATTAAATTAGATGAAAGTGTAAGCGCTGACGATTTGACTAAGTAATAATGCTGTATGAGTCTGGATATTGCGGTTTTGCCCTAAGCTCACTCAGGAGAGTCCCGATCGCTGTGGTGAAGCGATCGCCACCGTAGATAGGCGGTTACGCCATCGCTCTTTGTGGGGCATTGATATCACGATTTTATGTCTTATTAAATTTTTAATAACAACAACAACAACAGCGTGCCTGAAATTGCACGTAAATCTATGTTGTTGAAAATTAAAACTATTTATGCAATTTAAGTTCACAACGTAAATACCGATGTCAAAATGGGTGGAAATCAAAGTCCAGTCTTGGTATCCTCCCAATCTTCAACGTTATAGAAAACGACAATAACGTAAAATATCTATTCTGTAAAGATTGTAGACGTTGTAAACGACATAAAATATTGATATCATTCCTTCCCTATGCAGTCAAATGTCACAGTTGAAAATTCTCACTGGAGTTGCTTGAATTTATTATTTGCCGATAGCAATAACTCTTGAGCTTTTAAATAAA
>CAZZZY010000234.1:0-8395 GCA_964658545.1 uncultured Acetobacteraceae bacterium
TTGCTGATGTTGACGTTGTTGAGCAAGTTCTTGTTGACGTTGACGTTGTTGAGCGATCGCATTTTTATTATTTGTCAATGCTATTGCACTTCTATCTTGACCGCTAGGGGCAGGTTTTGCTGTTAAATAATCTTTTGGAACTACTTTCTTTGGTAACTTTACTGCTTGTACCTTTTGAATTGTGGATGGTTGCTTGGGCGAGACTGGTTTTGGTTCAGACGCAACTTTTCTTGTTTTTGGTTTTGCCTCAGAATAAATCTCCACAACTTCAATGGGAATATTGGCTTGATTTGACTGCTGCCACAAGCGGCCAAACTGAGATGAGCTGATCATCCAGAACGCCAGCAAGTGCAGAGAGACTGAACCTATAACGACAGAAATCCACAAACCTGGTGGATCGGTGTGTCGCCTCCAGACTTTGGCTGGAATTGGAGTTTTGTCTGCAACCGATGGTGTCATATTATATAAACTGGATATGATTAGGCACTCTTACTCATTGCTAATGCTTTAACGGATCGCGTCAGTCCCCACCTTCAATGTACTCATCAGTGGGGATTGTGAGCGGGTGATGACGATTGCATCCAATATTGATTTCTCATACATCCAATAAACTTATATTGGATGTATGAGAAATCACCAATTTTTCTGGTAATATAGTAGTTAAGTCTTGACCATAAATGCCATAAGCGAAAACCACGAGCTTTTAGGTATATGTTGCAAGAAAAAGATTTGGGTCTTGGGAACCAGGACTCCTGACAAGAAGAGGGAATGTCAGACCAATAGAACTACGGAGACAAGCGAGGCTATTCCCAATGAATTGGGAAGCCCCGTCCGTATTAGGTTGGGGTAGTTCACAATATCAGTCTAAATTATTTTAGCGATTAACTATTACCTCTGGTGTAACAGCAAAGGTCAAAACTGTTTCATCTACTCCTTTAAGTTCTAGCGGACTACCTTTAGTAATTTCTTCTTCTTGCAAATAATCTGCCACGGCAGCAGAAACCAGGATAGTACCAGGAACAGCAGCAGCTTGCAACCTTGCAGCAATATTCACACTTGGGCCAATGGCAGTATAATCAGCCCGTTCAGCACTACCAAACATCCCCACAACAGCAGTACCTTGGTGGATACCACACCGGAACTGGACGCTAGACAGGTTGTCGCCATCAAATACACCTTGATTTCGCCAACGCTGGTTCAAGTCAGCTAGCGAATGGTGCATTCCTCTTGCTGTATTGATAGCACGACGCACCTGTTCATTGGGTGTTAGTTCTTCCGGCGCTCCATATAAAGCTAAGATAGCATCTCCCATAAATTTATCTACAGTGCCGCCATTACCAAAGACAACTTTGGTCATAGCTTCTAAATATTCATTTAGCAACTCAGCTACTCGCCGGGATCTGAGAGTATTTGCTAGCTGTGTAAAACCTACTATGTCACTAAACAAAACTGTAATTAAGCGTGGTTCTGGACGCAAATCTAACGTTAAATTTCCGGTTGCGGCTTTTTCCACCAATGCAGCTGGCAAAAAACGCTTTAGTACCGATTCTGTTAGATAAGTATTTAACTCCACGATTCGTCGCTCGTTTTCCTTCAATGCTAAGAGATTCCGAACTTCCGCCAAAAGTTCCCGATCGTTAAATGGTTTTGCTAAATACGCATCTGCTCCATGTTCTGTACTTTCGATGCGGGTTTCCTCATCAACTTTTGCTGTCAGCAAAATGATTGGTGTTCCTTTTAACTTATCCTCCTTGCGGATCATCTGAATCATCTCAAGTCCGCTCACCAAGGGCATCATTAAGTCAGTTACAATCAAGTTGGGTATAATTTCCTTAGCTATATTATGGCCTTCATAACCGTTACGAGCTGTCTGTACATGATAGCCGTTACGACGGAAAATCTCAGATACATAGGTTCGCAAATCCGGGTTGTCATCTACAACTAAAATTGAGTGCTGAGTCTGAAGCGCTGAGTCTTGAGTATCAATACTGGGGGGTAAGTTTCTTGTAATATCTTCAATATTGTCTGTTGTTGACTCTACCAGTTCTAAATCAGCTAATTCTACGCTAGCGCGGCTCGTGTTCAGCCCGACAGGTGTTTCTATAACCTGCGGTTTTGGTAAATGAGCATTTCCAGTCACAAGCCACAAACTAAAGGTAGTGCCTTGACCGTAAACTGATTCCACAGTGACTTGGCCACCATGTAATTCTACCAATTCTTTAACTAAAGCTAAACCCAAGCCACTGCCTTCATAGGATCGGTTTGCTGAACCTTCTGCTTGGCGGAAGCGCTCAAAGAGGTGGGGAATTTGTTCTTTAACAATACCAATTCCCGTATCTTTTACTTGCAATATGCAACGATCCTGTTCAGATTTCAGTCTGACACTAATTATACCACCTTCGGGAGTAAACTTCATGGCATTTGACAGCAGGTTGTAAACCACCTTGTCAAATTTTTCCATATCCAAGTACACCGGAGAACATTGATCTAGCTGGGTGGCGAGATGCAATTTCTTTTTCTCACAGTAGGGACGAAAAGATTCCACAATTTGGCTGACAAATTCGACTAAATCGCAGGGATGGAAACTCGGCTGCATTCTCCCCGCATCCAGGCGTTGTAAATCTAGGAGTTGATTTACCAGTCGCAGGAGACGGCGGGAGTTACGCAGAGCGATCGCACTTTGGGAGTAAGATAATCCTTCACCAGCCGCCACCGCTGACTCTAAAGGCCCTTGAATCAAGGTGATGGGTGTACGAAACTCATGGGAAATATTTTGGAAAAATTCGGTTTTTTGTTTGTCTAATTCCAGTAAACGTTCAGCTTGTTGCCGAGTTTTTTCATATAAGTGTGACTGTTGCACAGCGATCGCCGCTTGAGCTGCTACTGCTTTGGCCAAATCAATATCAGATGAAAGCCATTGGCGTACTTTTTTACCTTCATGTAAAGTAATACTACCGATGCATTTACCATCAGCCAATAATGGCACAAACATTAGCGATCGCGCTGGCATTTTTAACGGCAAATCAAAACCCTGCACATCGGAGGGAGAATGGCTCACATTACCAATTACCACAGGCTCATGCGTCTGTAGCATTTGTTGGAGGATTGGATTCTCCTGTATAGATGCTTGAGAATAGGGCAATCTTGGTGTTGATAGGTGATGCTTATTATTTGAATGATTATCTGGGGGTAGCGATGCCTGAGTTGGGCTGTGCCGCAAATTTTCCAAATTTTGAAAACTGTCATACAAACCCACACACTCGACAAACTCATCTTCTTCTGTCCACAAAGACAGGACGCAGCCATCGACTTGTAAGGCTTGTCCCAGTTGTTGAGTGATCGCCGCAAAGATATCTTGGGGATCTAGACTAGAGCGAATCGCGCTAGTAATCGTATTAATTAAGCTTTCTCGCTTGGCAAGGGCCCGTACTTGTTCGTAAGCATAAGCTTGAGACAAAGCTAAAGCCGCCTGATCCGCTACCATTAACACTAGCTGCACCTCATCCTCTCCCCAGAAACGAGGCACAGAGCACTGGTGCAATGCCAGTACTGCCATCAGTTCTTGTTGGCAGATCAATGGCACAACTAAACTAGAACAAATGTTAGCAGCACTAAAAGCTTCCCCACGTTGGCGCAGTTCGGGAGTATCACCGTGAATGCGCTCATCATCGGTGACATAGTGAATCACTTGGACTTCGCGGGTTTCCCACACTGTCTGAGCTAAAAGCGGCAGAGATGTAGAGGGGGAGGGGGGAAATCCCTCTGCTGGTGTGTGTTCCCCTGTTTCTTCAGCAAGAGCCTTCTGATAAATGAATCCTTTATCCGTCAACTGCTCATCTTGGAAGGGACGCAACAGGCAGACATCTACCTCTAACATATGACCCACTGTATCTACAATTGTCTGCAAAATTTGCCGATAGTCTAAAGCACTGCGAATCGTATTTGTGACGGTATTCAGCAGCGACTCTTGTCGGAGTGTGCGGGTAAGTTCGCGGGTGCGGGCTTTGAGGACATTGTGGGTATCCAAAGCTTGGCGTACCACTGCTTTAAGTTCCTCAGCTTCCCACGGTTTAGTGACATATTTGAATACCTTACCAGCGTTGATTGCTTCCACCAGGTCTTCGACATCGGTGTAGCCAGTTAAAATAATCCGGATAATATCTGGATATTGAGTTGCTGTCAGGCTCAAAAACTCTGTACCACTCATCATCGGCATCCGCTGATCGGAGATGATCACCGCGATCTCTCCCTCTTGAGCCAGCAGATCAAGTGCCGCAGGGCCAGAGGTTGCCCTTAGCACCTTATACTCACGATAGAAAGTGCGGTAAAGCAAGTCAAGGTTGTCTGGTTCATCATCGACAACCAAAATTTTAGGCTTACTGTTTGCTTGGGATTTCATGCACCGCTTTCCTGCTGCAACGGCAGTCGGATAAAGAATAATCTGATCAGGTAAGGATTTTTCTGAGTCAGGTAAGAGCAGAGCATTTCGACCAATAAGGCTCTTTGGCTACATGACTGCTGAGTGTGGGAGCGTTTACTCACAGTAATTCATCTCAATGGCTTATGCCTATTACCGTTTGCTTTGGTGCAGTTTAATTGCTTTCATAGTCAGTTTTAGGGTATAAAGTCGATGCTTGCTAGCCAAATCTTCTTTCACCTCCCGTGAGTAATGGTCTGATACTACATACAGCGCTCATAGCTGGCTGAAAAATCCAGATGAAGCTGCATATTAAGTTTTCCCCACGCAGCAGTTGTAATAACACTTGCAGGTAAATTTTATTTATGGTAGTCATGGTAGAGTCAGCAACATTCAAATAATAAGATTTAAAGTCCAAGTATACTATTAGACAAATGCCTCCTTCTAATTTAGCAATCAGAACTATCATTAAGACAACTGGTAGTGGTTGAGAAACTGAGTCTTAGAAATTAGGGAACCTTGCAGATTCTTACCCCATTGACTCTAGAGCCTGTTCCTATGACTTAGCAGCAAAGTCGTCTTAGTGTAAGCGCCAATTACAAAAACGAGTTCAGTACTGCAACCAAGGCTGGTTAAAAACCAGGGTTTGCCGTTGGTGTACTTACCTAACAATTTTGTAGGTACTGCCTATTGACAGGTTATGCTATTTCTCTGCCCATTCACCTCGACCTGTACCAGTTTACAAATGTTTTTGTGGTAGACGGGCTGATGCCCTCCCTACCTGAAGCGAGGGATACACCTGACCTACTGAATTTTAGGTCAGTTCAATCTATCTCCTGGGCAGATATCGAAGTTTTTACTACAGTTTAAATGGTGTTTGAGGATATTTGAAAAAATTTTCGTTGAATAAAATCAATCCTAAACTAGCCTTGAAATATCGGTTTTTTCATCAATGCCAGCAACAGCCAATCGATCCAGCTTGCGGCCAATTTCAAATTCGTACAGCTACACCTGCTGATTTGCTCGATGTTGCCCAAATTATTGCTGAAAGCTTTCACTCCCACAAGGGCATATGGGGATGGGCTTTTCCATTGCTACGTCTGGGTATTTACGAGGACTTAAGGCATCGGATGGTGTCACCTCCACCCCGTCATATTTGT
Source organism: uncultured Acetobacteraceae bacterium (assembly GCA_964658545.1). Taxonomy (GTDB): domain Bacteria; phylum Cyanobacteriota; class Cyanobacteriia; order Cyanobacteriales; family Nostocaceae; genus Nostoc. Next base: position 5,578 of record CAZZZY010000234.1, read on the forward strand.
TTAGTCGCCTTTGAAGCTACTAGTAGTGCAGCTAATAATTTAGTGGGAAGTGTGGAACTGGGTGTACGTTACAGTGATTCGTGGAGTCAGGCTGGTATGGGTTTTCCTTACTTATCTAATTTAGCGGTTCACCCAAAATACCGTAGACATGGGGTGGCTTCAGGTTTACTGACTAGCTGTGAAAAAGTCTCTCGTGAGTGGGGATTTCAAGACTTATATCTTCACGTTTTGGAAAATAACCATCGAGCAAGGCAACTTTATTTTAAGGTGGGATATCAGGTGCATAAAGTTGAATCCAATTGGAATACATTTTTACTAGGACACTCAAGCCAGATGTTATTGCACAAACATCTGAGTCTTGATTCCACTATCTAAATTTTTGTAAATTTTGATATTGTGACTTATTGAGAGAATATATATCATCCATATCGGCAATCAAAGTACAAACTAACCAGCCAAGATTTAGATAAATTGATCTACATAGCTTGATGAATATGACTTTGAAAATTTCTAATGATATTCTATTTAGATTTGTACGGCTATTCCTAATTAGGGCTTGCTAATAAAAATATAACTTTGTAAAACTTAACTTAGTACAGCATTTCATTAATTCATAGAGAATTCTTTGCGTACCTCTGCGCTTACCAATGGTCCCTCTGCGTTTAAATATAAAGCCTCAATTCGCCACGATTTTACGCAAAGCTGTACTTAGATTTTACATTTCGGTTTTTTGATTTGTCCTTAAACAACAAATTTAGAATATTTTTCATAGATAAATAAGTGACGTGATTATAGAATATAGTTGTCCAATTAGCATTGGGAAATCAGCGATCCCCACATAATAACTTTGTAATCAAGATATTCATCTTTATAAAAACTTTAAGAAAACCCTCTCCGAATTTGGGGACAAATCTAGTTATATCTCATAAAATATAATTACCAAATTACAACACCATGCGTATTTATTACTATCTCAGTGAAATTGACTAAAAGACTCTTGATAATAAAAAATTCAAAAACCTGATTTCACATAACAATTAGCTCCGTTTTGAAGTGCATACTACTACCAAACTCATTGAAAATTTAAAAAACATGGATAGCGAACAGCATCGACGCTATCAAAGCTCTATGATATCAACTTATTACCCTGAAATTAGTTTCCTTGACTCTGTTGTCATGCCAGATGGAACTGAGCAATCGCAAGGCTCGGATATCCTTACACGTTTACACAGTGGAGAAGTTTTCATCGTCAATAGTCGTAGACGAAATGGATTAATCCTCTTTAAACGCTACCATGCAGAGTTTGCCGGGCCTGGGGCTGCTGTAGGTGGGGATTACGATTGTGATTGCCAAATGGCACTGCCCATAGGTAATCTGTCTAATCAGTTTTTATTAACTCCTGAATCTAATGAAGAACGCCAGAAGGCTTACTTGATTAGGCGACAGTGGATTCGATTGATCAAACAAATTACAGAAAACCCAGTACCTGGACAGCGAGTTCAGAAAATACTCGATCAATTTGAACAATACTTTCCACCAGAAATAGTGGCTCTTTTGCCGGATGTTGCTTTTGCTCTTTTAGTAGGTGTGCTGCCACAAACAGTAGGAATAGTACGCCGTTTGGGCAGTGAAATGGACAGCCGATTTAATTACTGACTAAAATTCCAAATCTGCCAAAGTAGCTTGGACTCGATTAACCGTGCGGGCATTTTCTTCTATTGTCCCGACAGTAATTCGCAATCCTCCGCTAATGTGTCGTACAAGAGTGCCGAGTGTCTTAAGCTTTTGATGGAAAGTTTTTAACGCCGCATCTTGTGAATTTAAGCCATTTGGTTTAAGACGTAGGTAAATAAAGTTAGCAGTGCTTGCGGTAATTTGTAGTTCTGGTTGCTGAGATAAAATTTCAACGAGTTTGGCTCGTTCACTCAGGGTTTGGGGAATTGACTCCAGCAAGAGTGTGCGGTTTTGTAAAGCAATTAATGCTGCTGCTATGGAAAAGCTGGGGAGATTGTAAGGTAAGCGAACTTTTTCTAAAATGGCGATCGCTTCGGGATGAGCGACGCAATAACCAACACGGAGAGATGCCAATCGGAAAGCTTTAGAAAAAGTACGTAATATTACCCAGTTGGGGCGCTGTGCTAATTCACCTACTAGAGTAGTTTGACTGAATTCAAAGTAAGCTTCATCAATTACTACCAAAATATGATCGCTCAGACTTTTTAACCATACTAACTCTGCCACCGTTAAGCTATTAGCAGTCGGCGAATTGGGATGTACTACAAAAACTACGCGAATGGGGGGATTTTGAGTTTGTTCGATCGCAGACTGTGCGGCTTTTAAGTCGATTTCAAAATTTGTTTCATTTCTACCCACCGCCACTACAGGAATGCCCAAAGTTTGTGCCAAAATTCCGTACATCGAGAAAGTGGGATTAGCAACTAAAATTGAACCTTCTCCTCCTAGACAGGTAGCGATTAATAAAGAGCGGATTAGTTCATCTGAACCATTTCCCACAGCAATATTGGCAGCAGTATTGGATAGCGAGAGGGGGGCTGATTCATTGACGTATTCAGCGATCGCATCCTTAAGTGCTTCATGTCCGCCATCGGGATAACGATTTGTTTCAATTACTTGCTGATACGTCCAAGCTAGTTTCTCTTTTAACTCAGGTGGGAAATCAAAGGGGCTTTCATTTGTATCCAGCCGATCAAACTGTGTGGGGACAGAATCGGCAGTATCACTACTAGGGTGGGGTTTGTACGCGGTAAGTTGGGCTAAATCTGACCGGATGAAGGGAAGCATATCAATTTTAGATTTT
>CAZZZY010000235.1:0-8273 GCA_964658545.1 uncultured Acetobacteraceae bacterium
ACACTGATTCCGATGCCCGGGGCTGTCTCCAAGCCTACGGTAGTTACTTCCACGCTTTGGCTGCTAAAAATCAGAACTGGGAAGACTATTTAATTACTCAACTTCTTTTCTCTAAGAATCCTTTTACAAAGCTGGCTGAAGTACAAGAATTTCAAGATTTGCCCCCAGCTTTAGTAGCAGCAGTTCAGCATGATTTACAAATATTGCAAAGCCTCTATGAATGTAGCAGCGCTTCTTTGAGTGAGTGGATACAAAGTGTAGCTCATATGCCCATTTCGCCAGTAGTGTGGTATAAAGAGCAAGAATTAGTAGGAGTAGAGACAAAGTTCGCTACATATCTACAAGAATTAGATAATTGGGGTGATGCTGTAGAAGAATTAGCGGCTTATTATCGGCAATGTGGCTCTGGTTTATTTGCAGAATATCGCGCTTTACGCTGGCAAGCTGGGCAGTTTATCGGTATTCGACATTCTGATCCGGTTAAGCTGAGTACGCTTGTGGGTTACGAGTCTCAAAAAGATGCTTTGCTAAAAAATACAGAGTTTTTATTATCAGGAGAGATGGCACTACACGTATTACTTTACGGTAGTCGGGGTTCTGGCAAATCTTCTTTAGTGAAATCTTTGTTGAATGAATATAGTAATCGCAGCCTCCGCTTGTTGGAAGTGACAAAATCTGATTTAAAAGACTTACCAGAAATTGTGGAACATTTACGAGGAGTGTCACAAAAATTTATTATCTTTGTCGATGATCTTTCCTTTGAAGAAGATGATGATGCTTTTAAAGCCCTCAAGGTAGTTTTAGAAGGTAATTTGACCGCGCGGCCGCAAAATGTAGTTGTGTATGCTACTTCCAATCGCCGCCACCTGATTCGGGAGTTTTTTGTGGATAGACCTACCCCCAAGGATAATGAGGAAATCCATGCTTGGGATACGATGCAGGAGAAACTTTCGTTTAGCGATCGCTTTGGTTTAACATTGACCTTTGAACCAGCCGATCAGAAAACTTTCTTGAAGATTGTAAAGCATTTAGTGGCACAAGCCGAAATTAATATTACCCAAGAAGATTTGGAATATCAAGCATTACAGTGGGCAACTCGCCACAACGGCCGTTCTGGACGCACAGCACGGCAGTTTGTTGATTTTTTAAAAGCTGATTTAAGACTCCTTAATGTAAATAAAGACACATCTAACCCTCATGATTAAAAATTAGTTAAACTAATGATTGTACTTTTTCATTACTTACAGAACAATGTTATGCACCAGTAACTAAAACTAGATATTTCAGAACTACTATGATACCAGACTTGGATTTTTTTATTTAACCAAACAAAACAATAGATTAAAACTATTTTTTAGTAAATATTTTAATCTGTGTCCTTTAATTACGAATTACGAATTAGTATGAGAGCTACTTATTTTGACAACTTCACTGCGCTAAAAACCAGCAATATGCAATCAGTAATGATCAGCAATCGATTTATACTAGGGATAGTTGCCTTTAGTGTGAGTTTTGGACTTAGCCTCGTCCCAAACTGGGATTTTAACAAAGCCTTTCTTACAGGTTTAATTACTGCCGGTACTATCTATACAGCAGCATTATTCGTAGATAAGCGACGCAGAAATTATGAAATGTTTATTTTAGGTTCTCTCCGCAAGCGAATTAAAGAAATGGAGGGATTGAAGGCTCGTGTTGTTAGAGAAATAAATCAAATCGAAGAACATCATAATTTATTATATACTGAGTCCCAAAAATTACAAAATCAAGTAACAGAAAGTCGTAACCAAAGGGATAGTTTACATCGAGAATTAAGAACATTTACCGGACAAAAAAAGCAGTTAGAAATAGAAATAAATAGTCTGCAAACTGAAATTAATAACTTGCAGAAAAATCAAACAGAATTAAACAATGCTTTTTCTGTCCTCACAGTAGAGAAGCGCCGTCTAGAATCGAATTGTAATGTCTCTCGTGCTGAAATAACCCAGTTGCAAAGTCAAATTTCCGAACTCCAGCAGGATAAACAAGAAGTCGAAAGTAATTTAACTCTTTTGGGCAGACTCAAACCACAATTAGAAGAGAAACTATACGAACTGCGAATTGCAATTCAAGAACTAGAAGTTGAGACAACCCAAAAAAAACAATTACTGGTAGTGACAAAAACCGAAATAGACAATATTCAAGTTATCCTAAATTCTTCACAAAATCACCTAGCAGAGCAAAAAGCCGAATTAGAACAGTTGCAAGGGCAAATTTCATTATTGCAAGAAGAACGAGATTCATTGCAAAATCAAGTATGGGAATTACTCCAACAAACAGAAACATTTAATTCAGAAACTGTAGCGGAAAATTCCCAAAAAGATGATATGGAATTGTTTACTTTTTCTGAAATAATTAAAACCACAACACTTATAGATACTTCGGAAGTTGATATATCAGATAATATACCTGAAGAATGGACTAATTTTTTAGAAAATCTCCCCGGATATGAGTTACAAGTATTAAAAGCTCTAGTCGAACCAGATAATCCTAATGCTACTATTAAAAAAATTGCCGAGGCAAATATTACTATGCCAAATCTCTTAATCGATTCTATAAATGAACGGGCAAATGATACTATTGGTGAATTAATAATTAACTCAAACTCGGAAATTCCAGAAGTTTACCCTGAGCATATTACCCATGTAAAAAAAATGATTGCAATACATGAAAGCCTCATGGCTAGACATAGTTCGTCAAATTAAATTATTATTACCGTCATAAGATTAGTGAGTATGTTCCTTACCTATGCAAATACCTCACATTTTAAAATATACCTGGTGACTATACAGCAGATTGTAACTTGTTGAGGTATTTTAAGGGCACAGCAGTGCTGTGCCCCTACCTGTGTACTTCATTTACCTGGAAAATGCTGTAAATTGCGGTTTATCTTGCACACAAACGTAGGTAAAGCCTTCCCGTAGGGTAGTGCGTGCAAAAGGCGGACTCTAGGAATTTGAAACCCACGGAGGTGAGTAAAGTCTCGTATAGCCGCGAATTCTATTCGCCAGGACTAGGGGTGTTTTTACTTACTGCGTGCTTCTGTATTTAGAATAAAGTGAAGTGTAATACATGGCAAAGCTCAAAATCTCGAAAAAAATCTCCACTGCTTTAATCAATTCCCTTGGCGCGGGGGTAGTACCAAGAGTGGGAGTTGAATATATAGCAGTAGGGCGAGAACAAGAACTAAAAAGCCTATTACAAAATCTTGATGATATTGCCGAAGGTGTCGCAGCATTTCGCTTTATAATTGGTAACTACGGTTCCGGTAAAAGTTTTTTATTACAACTAATTCGTAACCGCGCTATGGAGCAAGGTTTTGTAGTAGCTGATGCTGACTTATCCCCTGAACGGCGATTAGCTGGAAGCAACCATGAAGGTGTCGCTACCTATCGAGAATTAATGAGCCACCTAGCTACAAAAACTCGTCCTGATGGTGGTGCTTTAGTTTCGATTTTAGAAGGATGGATTAATAAAATTCAACAAGAAGTAGTTAAAGAAACTGAAATGCGTCCTAATGACGATGGTTTTGATGACAAAGTTGAATCAAAAATTAGAGAAGTAGTTCAGTATATTGAAGACTTAGTTCATGGTTTTGATTTTGGTAGCGTGATTATCGCTTATTGGCGTGGGTATCGAATGGATGATGATGATTTAAAAAATGCGGCAATGCGCTGGTTGCGGGGAGAATTTACTACTAAGGTTGAGGCGAAAGCAGCTTTAGGAGTGCGGGTAATTATTGATGATGATAGTTGGTATGACTATATAAAACTATTTGCTAAATTTGTCGCGGAGATTGGTTATAAAGGACTGTTAATTTTAGTTGATGAAGCTGTACATTTATATCAAATATCTACTACAGTCACGCGGGAAAAGAATTATAATCGACTTCTGGCAATGTTTAACGACACCATGCAGTGCAAAGCAGAACATCTTGGCATTGTTGTTGGTGGAACAACTAAATTTTTAGAAGACCCCAAACGGGGACTTTTTGCAGACCAAGCTTGGCAAAGACGCACAAAAGAAAGTCGTTTTGTTGCACAAGCTAATGTTCAGGAACATTTAGGGCCAGTGATTCGGCTAAATCCGTTGAGTGAAGGAGAAATATTGACGCTTCTGCAACGTTTAGCTGAGATTCATGCACTCAATTTTGGCTACGAACAGACTTTGACAAATCGTGAGTTGAAAGAGTTTGTGAAAGAAATTATTAGTCGCTTGGGTGCAGAAGCATTACTGACACCAGGGGAAATTGTGCGGGATTTTATGAGTTTGCTGAATATTCTTCACCAAAATCCGGGAATTGCATTTAGTGAATTAATTCATGGCTCTAAATTTAAACCTACTGCTATGGGTAATGATATTGATGAAGATGGTGCAGCAGAATTTAGTTTGTGATTAATAAATCACAGATAAAGATACATGGTAGCACCGTCTACTGATTTATTAGAAATACCAAACCAGAAAGAAGTAAAAAACTTGTTTATAATACTATATATAATACTATTCTTCAATGAGCAAGTTAAAAAAACTGGTAGAGCAATTTCTCAAGCGACCCCCAGAAGTGCGGTTTGAGGATGTGCGCTATCTTTTGGAAGCTTTGGGCTTTGAGGAAAAAAGGTCTAAGGGTAGCCATCATAGTTTTCGAGACTCCCAAGGTAGAACTGTGACTATACCCAAAAAAAGTGGGCAGAAAGTTAAAGGGGTCTATGTTCAGCAAATTATTGAGCTATTAAATTTAGAAGAGTGGATTAATGAAGACACTGAATCAGAAGAACAAGCAGATTAAAAAACCTTCTTTAGAATATTATTTAAATCTTCAGTATCCTGTGACACTTTATCCTGATTTAGAGGGGGGATATGTAGCTCAAATTAGAGACTTACCTGGATGTCTTACTCAAGGTGAAAGTCTAGAAGAAACAATGGCAAATATCAACGAGGCACGAGAATTGTGGATTGAAACAGCTTATGAAGCTGGAGACGAGATTCCTTTACCTAGCGTAGATGCGAACTACAGTGGTAAGCTACTTTTACGGATGCCGAAATCTCTACATCGTCGTTTAGCTGAGGTGGCTGAACAGGAAAATGTAAGTCTTAATCAGTATATTGTGTTTTTGTTGAGTTCATCGGCATAAGTATTTATAGATCAATACGCTTGGGTTAAGGAGAATCGTAGGTTAGGTTGAAGAAAGTGAAACCTAACAATTAACGTTTAATGTTGGGTTTTGTTCCTCAACTCAACTTACTCCTATGGGTAAAGATGCAGATGTGGATGAGGATGGCGCAGCAGAATTTAGTTTGTAGTTTACTCTCTAGTAATTGGTAAGCCTAGCCAATCGCTAAGTTCATAAGCTAACCAGTGAAGTTCTGGAGGAGTGACAGGAAAAAAATAAAATTCACCAGTTAAAATTTCATACTTTTTGGTTCCTGCCCAAATTGTCAAGCAAGGTTGATTAGACTTATCCTTACTTCGTTCTAGACGTTGAATATTTTGTCTAGAACTCGGAGATGGGTGAAAATGCTTAATTCCAAACAAATCATAAGTTATAAAAATTCTTTCATTATTAATATAAAGCTTCTTTATACCAAAGATATCTATTAAAATTAAGAATGGAATTACAAGGGCTAAAGATATTAGAAAAGAGCCAAATCCAAACAGATTCTCCTTTTCAGAAAAGAATAGAAAAACAGAGAGAAGAAAAATAAGTGGTATAAATATAATAAAATTTAGTAGAGTTCTTATTGTAAATAAACCAACTCCAGGAATAATAATTTCTATGAAATTAAAGTTGCTCCCAAACTGTAAAGGTCAGAAGCAGGAGTAGCCCTGCCATTAAATTGTTCTGGTGGCATATAGCCGTAACTTCCCACAACTGTCATAGTGCTGCTTCTTCTGGCGATGGTTTGCACTGAACCAAAATCTACTAAGTAAACTTCACCCACACTATTACCAGAGCGATTTGTTAATAGAATATTGCTTGGCTTGATATCACGATGAATCACGGGCGGTTGACGGCCATGCAAATATTTGAGAATTTCTAGAATAGCTTTTGCTAGTTCCTTAACTTCTTCTTCACTGAAACTACGCCCAGCTTTGAGTTGTGCTTCTAGAGATTGGGCTGGGATATAACTTTGTACGAGTGCAAATCCTCTGCTGTTGGGTGAATCTAGCTCAAAGTAGTCAAGGTAGCGGGGAATGGCTGGGTGGGAGAGTGCTTTGAGAGTTTCAGCTTCTCGCTCAAACAGTTTGAGGTCGTTCCATTCAAATTCATTACCAAAGGACAGTATTTTGACCACTACTAATTCTAGAGTTTGTAAGTCACGAGTTAGCAGCGATCGCCGTCCAGCTTTTTTGGCTAGTTCCTGTTGCACTTCATACCGTTCCAATAGGATTTCTTGGTTAGAATCTGCCGATTCTTGACTTGTCATTTGCTCGTGACTCCAAAGCTTTGTCACTTTTATAGCTTTCCTGCTTGTTACTGCCCCACTGTAAGATTACTTAAGTAAATCAGAAGTATTAAAGTTAGTATTTTTACTAAATTCGACCTCCTATCTACTAGCGCCAGATAAAAATTTTTTATTTTCATCTGGCGCTAGTCCAATTTTTGAACTAAACCTCATCTATGTTGAGAACCGTAGTTTTTGCCCTCACCCCAAAAGCGATAGATTAAATGCTCAACAAATTACAGTGCAGTGTGGCGATCGCTCTATCCGATTGGTGTTTAGTGATATTTTACCCCAGAAAATCCCCCCAACTCCCCTTAAAAGGGGGGGGCTTAATTCCGTCTTTTTAGGATGATTCCCTTGACAAACTATGTGTTTTCTGTTTGATTTCTAGCCAGTTGTGGTGAAGCGGTGACGCTTGCTCTGCTTGTTTACTGCAACCACCATTTCAGGTAGTTTACAGAGCGTAAGCGTCAACAACTGGCCATTGGGTGGGATTTTTGAGACGGGAATCGATCCCTTGTAGAAGTTTCTCAATGTCCCAGTAACCCTGCTGATATATCAATTAAAACTGCAACAGAAAAATTTTGGATGCCAAATTGCCAAAAGTACTCAATCAGTTTTGATTGGGGTAAACATAGGCGTTTTTATACCATGAAAAAACGCCCCAGTTTCCCTCTGGAGCGGCTTTACAGAAGTTGTTTTGACTCAACAATATATCAAAAAGTGATGCGGAGCTTTATATATAAGAAGTTCAGTACGCCTTCTTGTTCAATTGGAGTTCTGGCAAATCCGGGTAATTTGCATTTTTATGATTTTTTCATGAATGAATGTCCTGTTTTACCTTTTTACTCGCTGTAGATGTGATTAGAAAAGCAAGGATTATTGGGGAGAATTCTTTGAGCATCGAAAACGACGGTCGCGGCAGTGGCAGGAATTGTTATAGTTTTTGTATTAGTTATAGATAGCTTGGCGTAGCCCAACCTGGGTATCGCTATCGGCTGATGAAGTTTCCTGATTAAAGTGGTGTTATGTTGAATGGGCGCAAGAGTGATTAAAGAGGGTTAATGTCTTTTACCTGCTCCCAGATATAACTCACCCACTTTAGGATCATTCAACAGTTCTTGACCAAGGCCGGAGATAGCATCGCGTCCCGACTCAAGTACATAGCCACGATTAGCCATCTCTAAAGCTTTACGGGCATTTTGTTCTACTAATACGATCGCAGTCCCCGCCTGATTAATTTGTTTAATCTGCTCAAACACTTGTGTCACCAATATAGGTGATAAAGCAGCAGATGGTTCATCCAAAATCAGTAAACTAGGTTCCAACATCAAAGCTTTGCCCATCGCTAGCATCTGGCGTTCTCCCCCAGAGAGAGTACCAGCGCGTTGACGACGGCGATCGCTTAATCTGGGGAACATAGTAAATATTTTATCTTTAATTGGTTTCAGGGGAATGTTAAGTACAAAAGCACCCATCTCCAAGTTCTCTTCAACACTGAGGGAGGGGAAAACATTGGCGATTTGCGGTACGTAGCACATTCCTCGTTGAACGATTTGATTGGACTTTAGCCCCACGATATTTTCACCTTTGAAGGTAATTGTGCCTGTGTGGGGGATCAAAAGCCCAAAAATTGTTTTTGCCAAAGTAGATTTACCAGCCCCGTTGGGGCCAATCACTGTTACCAATTCCCCTGGTGCAACCTGGAAATTCACACCTTGCAGGATATCTACATCTTTGATGTATCCAGCGTGGACATTTTGAACATCTAGCAAATAGTCATTACTCATTGG
>CAZZZY010000236.1:0-8225 GCA_964658545.1 uncultured Acetobacteraceae bacterium
TTTCCCTCTCAGCTTTAAAAAGCTGAGTTTCCCACATCCCGCGAGGTTTTATGAGTGAAACGACAGAAACGATTTTCAGCAAAATCATTCGTCGGGAAATTCCCGTTGATATTGTTTATGAGGATAATTTAGCCCTAGCGTTCAAAGACATCCACCCCCAAGCACCCGTTCACATCCTCGTCATTCCCAAAAAACCCATCCCCACACTAGCTGATGCTGAATCTCAAGATCATGCTTTGTTGGGTCATCTTTTGTTAACCGCCAAACGGGTTGCTGAAGAAGCTGGACTGAAAAACGGTTATCGAGTTGTCATCAATACCGGTGATGATGGTGGTCAGACAGTCTACCACTTACATTTGCATATTTTGGGAGGACGGCAGTTGAACTGGCCCCCTGGTTGATTTTGCTCATGTGGTTCCAACCGCTTCGGCTATCGACGGTTAATTCTGAAGTTTAGCCAAACACTGCAAGAGTTTTATTCTCCTTTAGGGCTACCTCTATTTACCTTCATATCTTGTCTTAAAAATGCCATCATAGTTAAGGTAAAAACATTCTGGAGATAAGACAACGGTTTACGCACGCCCTTTAGCACGGTTAATTGAGCAATTGCAACGCTTGCCAGGGGTTGGCCCTAAATCTGCCCAACGACTAGCTTTGCATATTTTGAAGCGACCAGAAGCAGAAGTAGAGGCTTTGGCGCAAGCTTTAATTGAAGCAAAAAAACAGATAGGCTTGTGTTCTGTTTGCTTTCACTTATCTGCTGAACCTGTTTGTGAAATTTGCCGCAATGCCAACCGTGACAACAAAACTATCTGTGTCGTAGCAGACCCCCGCGATGTGATTGCGCTGGAAAAAACCCGCGAGTACAAAGGCAAATATCACGTTTTGGGTGGAGTGATTTCTCCAATTGATGGAATTGGGCCAGAACAGTTGACTATACTGGCTTTGCAGCGCCGGGTGAGTCAGCAAAAACCTCAAGAAGTGATTCTGGCAATTAGTCCGAGTGTAGAAGGAGAGACAACAACACTATATATTGGTCAGCTACTGAAACCATTTACTAAGGTGACACGGATTGCCTTTGGTTTGCCTGTAGGTGGTGATTTGGAGTACGCGGACGAAGTGACCCTGGCAAGGGCATTGGAAGGACGTAGAGAGTTAGATTAGCAACATACAACAATACATCCTGATAAAATCCCCTAAATTTACTTATGGGGATTAATTTTTTGCTTTTTACTTGTTAACTAACAACTGGAGTTTGGACTAAGTTTTAAAAGATTAATTCGGTTTACCTGTAATGGTAAATGCTGCCCAGTAGTAAGGATGATTATAAAGATTTTTATCTGATGCCATCTTACTATTTCTATATAGTTGTGTCGCTAAATAAGTTTGAATTCGTAATTCTTCAGGATGCAGATTATTCAAGATATCTTCATACCATTTTGTCAGTTCTCCGGCAGTTAGTTCTTTCAGCCATCGTGTTGCTTCAGTTAAGGCAGTAACTGCTGATTTATTGGGCTGTAATCTCCGGTAAAACTCTATCATTACCAAGGCACTAGCTGAAGATTCTACACTCCAGAGAGTACTCACTATATGAGGAATGCCATGACTCACTAAAGCACTGGCTAAACTCACATATTCGCTGCTGATATTATGGTTGTTAGTACTTAAATTTTCACACGCAGACAGAGTAATAAGGTTATAACTTGACAGATTTTGTTGGCAGATTTCATCTAGAGTAAGTTTTTCTTCGCCTGCTAGTGCTAATTCTGATTTTTTGGGTTCAGCCAAATTATTAGTGACATGACCCGTAAAATGAAAGATATTGTAACTATCAAAAAAGGCATTTTCGACAATATTTTTTGTAGCTTCTGCTCCTTGAATTCGTTGGATATTATTGAACATCTGGCTAACAACTTCAGACTCCAGTTTGGCAAATTTTACTGGAGGATAACCTGTACTTTCAGGATGTTCAACACTGAGCAATAACTGATTTTGCCACTGCCAAATATCTTCAGTTCTTATTGATAAACCCGTTTGGGCACTAGGCAAATAGGTGACGGTGAAATTTGACTCCACATTCGGCAACTCTTCTTGTGATGCAGAAGAGAGGTGAAAGAGGGTATGAATGGGCAATCTATACAAGTCGCGGTGAGGAATTAAAACCAGTTGGGTGATGCCTTCAAGTTCCTGGGCAATTGTGGAAATATTCAGGATGCCATACAACTGCACCAACTTTTGTTCCATATCAACTCGCCAAGAATGCTGGCTTTTACTTTCTTTGTCTTGGGCTGTGCTGCGATATTCTTGGTATTGTTGATGCCAATCTTCTAGCCAAGTTTCAAATTCAATTAAGCGTTGCACTGCTTCGGGTAGCGGTAATTCATTTAGACGGATAGCGTCTTCTCCTAAAGGTATTGCTCCGGCATCTTGCATGGGTGTAAACAGGAGAATCGGTGATGGCGCTTGGTCTTTGAGAATAAAAGTATGTAGAGCGACTGGACTAATATGCCAATAAATAATTGCTGTTGTGGGATTAAATAGTTGTTGAATTGCACCATAATAGGGCGAGTAAATATCATCATTCCAGTCAGAAAGCAACCAGTTTAAACAAGCATTTTTGCCTTGTTCGGCAATTTCCCAAGCTTCTACTAAATCACCAGACTCTACAGCTAAATCAACTGCCAATTGATCAAAGCCTGCAAATTTTAAGGCTAGCTGTTTTTTACTTTCGTCTGAGCGAGTTTCTTCACTCAGCAATTGTCGTAATAAATCTGTACCGCGTTGCAGCAATTCTTGAACTTGCGTTGTTTGTCCCAAACCCATCAGGACTTTGCTTAGAGATTGCAAAACCTCTAGGTGAAACTGGGGAAAATATTCTAGTGTCAGGGTTAACAACGCTTGATGGTACTCAGATGCAGCTTTGCGCCAATAATCGCGGGGATTGGGATGTTTTTTGCCTTGCTCATAGTAAGTATTAGCGATCGCCAGATGCAATCTCCCCCAGCCTTCTGGGTGGGTATCTGTCCGCAGATGCTTTAACCCTTCTTCGTAGCTGGCTAATTTTCCTTCATAGCTGCCCTGTTGTAAGGCGGGATTTGTCGCTGTTATACTACTTGACAAATTCAGCAACGCGTCAGAATTTACTAAATTACCGATCGCAGTTCCCCGACCAATCCAAGCTTCCCAATAATCTTGTTTAATTTCCAAAGCGCTATCATAACAGGCGATCGCTTCGGCAAATTGTTCTAAATAAAACAGTGCTACTGCCTGATTATACCAAGCTAGGTGGAAGTCGGGTTTAATGGCGATCGCTTGTTGATAGGAGGCGATCGCTTCTTGGCGACGGCCTAAGTTGTCTAACGCTATACCCCGGTTATACCAAGCTAAATAGAAGTCGGCTTGAACTGAAAGGGCTTTATCCCAGGAGGCGATCGCTTCTGACCACCGGCCTAAATTAAACAGCACTACACCCCGGTCTATCCAAACTTCGTGATACTCTGGGTCAATTTCTAGCGCCTTGTCGTAAGATCCGATCGCCTCTGCAAATTGTTCGCCTACAGCTAGGGCTATGCCTCGGTGATACCAGTTTTCTTGGTCTTCTGGTTCCAAATCTAGGGCTTGGTCATAACTAGCAATAGCTTCCGGTAGCCAACCTAATTTCAGGAGTGCCAGACCCTTGCTAGACCACGCTTCTTGGTAGTCTGGTTTAATTTCTATGGCTTTGTCAAAAGAGGCGATCGCTTCTTCAAAATATCCTAACTCTCCGAGAGTTCCACCCCGGTTGTACCAAGCTTTGTAGAAGTCGGGTTTCAGTTCTATGGCGGTTTCGTAAGATGCGATCGCTTCATCAAAACGTTCTAAATGGAACAGCGTCAAACCTCGATTAAACCAATATTCGGAAAATTCTGGTTGAAGTTCAATAGCTTGATCGTAAGATGTGATCGCGCCTAATAAATCACCTGTTTTCGCTTGCTGAAGACCTTGGTAAAACCACCCTTGAGCGTGGGTAATCGGATTATCGCTATGTCGCTCAATAATACCAGGAGAATTACTACTTTGAACTGCCAAGTTAGAAGCAAGTTGCTGGACTAAATTGGTACTCTGATCCAATCTCACCCACAACTCATCTAATGTATTAGCCACATTTGGCTCTAAATTTGTCAAAGCGTTATCCCAGGTTTCCACTGAGGGAGAAGTTGTTAATTCAGTTCTTTGTCTAGTGGAAAGGAGATTTGCTCCTATTGTACTTTGGGCAACTTCATCATCGTCGAACCTCAGTTGGGCCAATGAGGTGATGGAATCTTCCTCTGCGGGGAGAGGGAGATTTTCGGGTATTGTGGTTTGGGCTTCTTCCCTTTCATACTCCAATACCAGTTCCTCTAAATTCTCGGTGAATCTTTCCTCAAAATATGCATTTTCCGGCGCTGAGGTTATTGGTTCAACATCTGGCTGATCATATTCCCATAACTGCTCGCCTAAGCTACGGATTAGCTCTTGTCCAGGCGAAGTTGGGATAATTTCTTCATCGGTTGTGATTTCTACGACATCTGGCTCATCATACTCCCATAACTGCTCGCCTAAATTGCGGATCAGTTCTTGCCCAGGAGTGGTTTCTACAACATCTGGCTCATCATACTCCCATAACTGTTCGCCTAAGTCGCGGATTAGTTCTCCCCCAGGAGTGATTTCTAAGTCCTCTTCTGGATAATTCTCCTCATACTCTATCTGTGTAGGTAAGTTTTGCATCATTCGGATGCCAATGTCATAAGCAACATCTCCAATTCTGCCAATGCCAAGTTCCCCCAATTGCACCATCTGGGCTGCTAAAAGAGGATTCGGTGCAGGTGAAGCTAGCAAGCTTTCGCCAAACATCACTAACCAGTCTACCCAGCGTTCAGCCGGAATCCGATTTTCGACCCGTTGCAGAAACCTCAATGCCCACTGTCGTCCTCGTGCTTGATGCACGCCTTCTAACAATTGGATAAACAATTGCTCTAGTTCGGCATTGGTTAGTTCTGGTAGTATCTCCACCAGATTGCGTCCTCTCGCACCTTTGAGAGAACTAGCCTGCTTACTTTCAATGAGGCGCTTTAAAAACCTTTTAAGCGACTGCGATATCCGCCTGAGCATCTGCCACACTATTGGATTTTGTTTTTCTAGATTGTAGCCATCGTTGTGTTAAAAAAATCATCAATTACGTAAAAATCCATTAGATTGGGACAGCGCTGTCCGTCGCAGGTTAGCAAAAAATATACATAAATTCCAGAGTACAGCATTACAACGTTACAATTCCCAGATTCGACTAATTTTCTGTTTGCTCTGTAGTCGATTGACCGGCAGGATATAATTGATTAATCAATGCCTGGACAAGCACTTGTGGATCATCTGTCTCAACAGAAAGTTGTTGAGCAATCTGCTGGCGTAAGTTTTCATCCTCCTGCAACATCACAAACAACTCTTCTAGGGTGACAGTTTGGTATTCTCCCTCCGGGGGTTTCTCTGGCGCATCTGCTGACTCTAAGATGGGAGCGGTTGCCTCAGATGGTAAAGTCGTGCTAATAGCATCTGGCCCTTCATATTCCCAAATTGGTTCGCCTTGATTGCGTGTCAACAACTGCATCCCGATACTATAGGCAACATCTCCGATTTCTCCGATGTCCAACTCACCCAGTTGTACTAACCGCGCAGCTATTTCATTATTGGGTGCAGGAGATGCTAGCAATCTTTCGCCAAAGCGCCCTAACCACTCCACCCAGTCTTCAATTGTAATCCGATGTTCAATATTATGCAGCCACTTTTGCGCCCAGGCTTCCCCTCGTGCTTGATGTACTCCTTGCAATAGCTCGGTGAAGAGAAATTCCAGATCCGTATCGCTTAGGGGTGGTGCTGGTTCTTTTTGGATATTCCCTCTAGATTTTGAAGAAGTCTGTTTTCCACCAAACAAGCTCTGAAAAAGCTTTTTGAGCCATTGAAATAGCCGCTTGAGCATCTGCTGCACCATCGAGTTTTGCTTATCCTAAAATTGTAGCGATCGCACTGGACTATGGCCTTAGTTCAGTCAATAAAACGTATTTTTCCTCTAGGGGATTGGGCATTGGGCATGGGGCATGGGGCATTGTTATTCTTCTCCTCTGCCCCTGTGCCCCTCTGCTCACTTTGATAGAACAAACGTACTAAATGGTATGCTATAATTCCGATACATTGATGTTGAAATCATAGTAGAGGATATAATCTGGTTGCTTGCTTTCCTGAGTGCCAAAATTGATGGCATTAGTTGAGTCTTGCACTATGGCAACATCGATCAACAAAGCAGGTACGAGAGTTTAAAATAATTGAATCCCAAACTCGACTCGGTGCTACTAATTAACGTTGAAAGGCATTGAAGTCTATATTTCCATGTCTTATGAACCCCTGCACCACAAATATCGCCCCAAGAGTTTTGCTGAACTGGTGGGCCAAGAGGCGATCGCTACCACCCTCACGAATGCGATCGGCACATCCAAAATTGCCCCCGCCTATTTATTCACTGGGCCTAGAGGTACGGGGAAAACTTCTAGTGCCCGGATTCTGGCTAAATCCCTCAATTGTCTCAAAGGCGATCAGCCAACTGCTGAACCATGCGGCGTGTGTGATGTTTGTCAGGGAATCACCAAGGGTTACACCCTAGATGTAATTGAAATCGATGCTGCTAGCAATACTGGTGTCGATAATATCCGCGAATTGATTGAAAAAGCTCAGTTTGCCCCTGTGCAGTGTCGTTATAAGGTTTATGTAATCGATGAATGCCATATGCTCAGTACCCAGGCATTCAACGCGCTACTTAAGACCCTAGAAGAACCACCGAGGCACGTAGTTTTTGTATTGGCGACAACAGACCCGCAACGGGTGTTACCAACGATTATTTCGCGCTGTCAAAGGTTTGATTTTAGACGCATTCAATTAGAGGCGATGGTTAAGCATTTAAGTGCGATCGCCTCTAAAGAAAGCATTCATATTTCACCCGATGCTGTAACCCTGGTAGCCCAACTTTCTCAGGGAGGGTTACGGGATGCAGAAAGTCTACTTGATCAATTGGGTTTGTTAGCGGGTGAAGTGACACCAGATAGAGTTTGGGATTTGGTGGGAACGGTAAGCGAACAGGATTTGCTGGGGCTTTTAAATGCGATCGCTCAAGATAAACCGGAAGCAGTTCTAGACTGTACTCACTACATTCTAGATCGGGGACGAGAACCCCTAACTCTTCTGCAAAATCTCGCCGCCTTCTACCGAGATTTACTTGTTGCTAAAACAGCACCCAACCGCCATGATTTGGTTGCTTGTACTCAGCAAACCTGGACAGCACTGGTTGAGTTTGCCCAATATTTTGATATGAGCGTGATTTTAGCAGGACAGCAACACTTGCGAGAAGCTGAAGTGCAAATTAAAAACAGCACCCAGCCGAATTTGTGGTTGGAAGTAACATTACTAGGATTGTTACCCAGTGCAACGAATATTCAGCCACAAGCGCCAAGTGTTGCGCCGCGAGTTAACACACCTGCTGTATCTCAAAATTATCCTCCAGCAGTTGCCCAAAATTACCCTGTCTCTTCTGTACCTCTAGCTGAACCGCAAACAAATCATAATTCTGCAAACCATCATCAAGCGATAGCCCAAAATCAGCCTGTTACTTCATCTCATCCTATTGAACAGCAAACAAATCACAATTCTGCTGCTAACTCAGTTTCTCCACCAACCCCAGAACCGATATCCGTTCCTGTGCCACCTGTAAACGTTGAACCAGTAACTTCAGAAGTTGTTGGGGAAGCAACTTATGACTTAACTCAGGTTTGGCAACAGGTGCTTGCTAACCTCCAGCCAAAATCCAGGCAAGAAATGCTGCGTCAAATGAGCCAACTCATAGAGTTCGACGGTATTGTGGCTCGAATTGCGATTAAACAGGCATGGTATGACAAGGGAAAATCTGATCTACCGATGATTACGGCAGCTTTTCAGCAGACTTTCCAGCGTGAAATCCAGATAAATATAGAAAAAGGAACTTCTTCAACTCCTACCTCAGCCAAAAAAAATTCCCCCCCAAAAGACTCTACTCGCGTTCAGCAAACACCCACACCCAGTTATAACCAGCAAGTTCCGCCTCCAGCGCCAGTACCACAGCCAACCACTCCACCATCATCACCAACAGCAGCAAAAAATGGAAATAGCATAAATGGAAATGGGGCAAATGG
>CAZZZY010000237.1:0-8190 GCA_964658545.1 uncultured Acetobacteraceae bacterium
TGCCAGCTTGTAAACTACCCGTGCCCCGACATTACCATCCCACTCAGCATCACCGACTTCACAGATATCAAAACCAATAATTTTTCTTCCACTATTGACCAATTCACGGAACAGACAAAAAGTTTGCTCTAATTCCAGTCCACCTGGAACCGGAGTACCTGTACTGGGACAGAGTTTTGGATCTAGACCATCTACATCAAAGCTAATGTAAACATACTCAGGTAAATGACTGATAATTTCTCGGCATAAATCAATCCAAGTTGTTCCAGAATAAAGCTTTTGTTTAATAGCTGGGTCGTAATAAGCAATAATGCGATCGCTAGATTGGTCAATCATTTCCACTTCATCATGACTAATATCACGCAAACCCACCTGCACTAGCTTGGAAATTTGCGGTATTTTCATCGCATTAAACATAATAGATGCATGAGAAAACTCAAATCCCTCATAGCCATCGCGTAAATCTGCGTGGGCATCAATGTGCAAAATACCATAGTTTGCGTACTTAGCTGCTAATGCTTGCAAATAACCTAACGGCGAACTGTGATCTCCACCAATCACCGCAACCCGTTTACCATGATTAATTGCTTGGCGACAATTTTCCAACAGCCATTGATTAACCTCTTGACAAGCCTGATTAATTTCTGTGAGGACAGGTGTTAAATCTGGTGTATCTGACAGTTCTTTACCTTGGGCTAATCGCTGAATAATTTTTGCTGCCAAGGCGCGATAGTATGAATTCTTCTCTAAAATATCCTGGGGAATTTCCACCATAAAAATTCCCTGCTTCCAACCATTAGGGTTATCAAAATCGAACAAATCTAGTTGAGTCGAAGCATCTAGAATTCGCTGTGGGCCATTAGCTGTGCCTGCGCCATAGGAAACAGTGACTTCCCACGGCACACCAAAGACAATCAGATTAGCAGATTCATAATCGCAGGGCAAACCTAAAAGGTTGCCGTTTATTTCACCTACGCCGCTAGGATTGTAGTCTTGTAGTTGATTACTCATCGATTATCTTCTGGATTTACGTGGATAGACAGCACGCTGCCTAGTAGACATCTGCATTGTAATCAAAATTTTTCGTCGGTGGTATAAAAGGAGTTTGGACATTAGACATCTGGTAAAAATTAATTGTTGTCCAGCCTCCAATCCAAAACCACTACCTCTCCAATACAAGCAGGAGGGGAATTAATGATATTCAAATATTCTCAATTTGAAATTTTCGTGGATTTTTCAAAATAAAAATATCATTTTCTTTAACTAAATCACCCGTACATCCTATAGGTAAGCGTTCTTGATAAGCTTTGATTGCCAAAATATAATCATGGTCGATAAATTCTGTTTTTATTTTGCGTAATTTATCAAACACTGGACAAACAATAGTAATCTCACCACTGAATTTATCGGCATTGGGAGTTGCAATTTGGGTGACAAAGCCTTGAATTTTGAGATGGGGATAATTATTAATAAATTCACTTAATAATTCAAGGGGAGAAAGATTTTCGGAGTCTGCTATTGTTTCGATAAGTTCACGAATTCTCGGAAGATAATCTCCTAAATCTTTTGTGCTTGGTAGTAAGATTTCAAATTCTCCTTTTTCTGCTTGTTTGTGCCAGATTGTCGCATTATCAAGAAATGGTCGGTCTTTGTGCCAACCGTGAGATTGCAAATACTCTTTGAGTTGTTGTGGTTCTATATTTTTGATAATTTCCGCATCTTGCACTGTAACTTTCATGGTTGTACTCCTTGACCGATACCTTGCATAATTGATTGGAGAGCAGCGACTGTAAATTGATTATTTTTTGGTATGGTGACCAGGGCTATTTCATTCTCATCTAGCTCGCCTCAGAATGAATTCTGAGTCTAATAGCGAAAGTCGTCTAAAGACGACTGAGAAAAGATTATAGTTCGTTAAAACGGACTTTAGCTATGAGCTGCGGAACTTTAGTTCTGGGCGGTTTATGTCTAGAACGAAATAGCCCTGGTATGGTGACAGTTACAGTCGATGTGTTTTCTATTTCTGGCATGACGAAGAGCGATAACCAATAACCGCAATACCTCATACAAAGTTCTTGTTCTGATTGTTGCACCCACTCGCTTAAGTTGT
Organism: uncultured Acetobacteraceae bacterium; assembly: GCA_964658545.1. Taxonomy (GTDB): domain Bacteria; phylum Cyanobacteriota; class Cyanobacteriia; order Cyanobacteriales; family Nostocaceae; genus Nostoc. Next base: position 2,111 of record CAZZZY010000237.1, read on the forward strand.
TAGGAAGTAAAACTACAATTAAGATTCTAGGAACGGCAAAGTCAATCATTCGTAAATCATTGTAGTTTTTCAGGTTGAGAGGGTAGCGGATAGCGTTATCGTTGAGGACATCCCTTGATGTTGATTTTAGCTGTAATTCCAAGCGAGGCGCACGGATACGTCCCATAATACCTGTAACTGCTATTCCCCAGTCTACGCTGTCGTCGTCTACAGCTGGTTTGTAGAGAGAATAACCTGCAACACTGGTGATGGCTTGGAGATATGCGTTGCTAAATTGTTCTTTCTGTTGATTGATGTCCACTAAGAATTGAATTTAGTTTTTATACCATTTTGAGTTTACATTGCCTTTGCTGCTATTTTTTCCGCTTCTTTGACGCGGATTTTATCAGGAAGGATATCGTCAAGTTCACTAAAGGCATCGGAAATATATTTGCGAAAAATCAGCCCCAGGACGACGTGCTTATACTCTCTTGCATCCAAGCGATCGCACAAACTGCCTTAGCTATATTTTAACTAAGGCAGTTTTGTTAGGGTTCAATTTCACTTTAGCTAGCTATCTAATGTAGAGACGTTACATTGTAACGTCTCTACATTCATTAATAATGAGTGCCGGTTTTGCGATGGTTAATGGCAGTAATGGCATCAGGCTTGAGTAATTTACCTTCATCTACAGTTGCATACACAACCCAGTGATCGCCACATTCTAGACGTTGGTTGACTGAGCATTCCAAATATGCTGATGCATCCGTAAGGACGGTACAACCGTTATCTGCAAGTGCTGTACTAAAGTTGGCAAATCGGTCTTCCCCAGGCGCGAAAGATTTACGGAAATGCTTCATGTAATCTTGATGATGACCTTCAGGTAGGATATTTAAGGCAAACTTACCGCCTGGATACATCAAAGATTCGATCGCTCGGTCTTTGGCGATCGCAATACTTATTCCCGGTGGGTTGAAGGTGGCTTGAGAAACCCAAGCGCCTAGCATTCCGGTAGACACTTCTCCTTGTTTAGCTGAGATTACGCATACGGAACCAACAATCCGACCAACAGCCTGTTCCACTGGGGTCGCGGCTTGTTGTGGTACGCGTACCTTTTTAGCTTTTTTCAGTGCTTGGGCAAAGTCTGTACCTAGTTCTTCACAGAATTTGAGTGTGACATCATCAGGTTTAAACTTCACCTTCAGGGTGTCAAAGCCAAAGCGATATCCAGAATCGCGGAGTTTACCTTCGATTAAGTCAAATGCTTCGCCACTCCAGCCATAAGAACCAAATACCCCAGCAAGTTTGCTATTGTCACCGCTTGAGATCACAATCCCTAAAGCAGTATGAATAGGAGTTGGCGCATGACCACCGATGGTAGGAGAACCGATGATAAAACCTTCTGACTGTGCTAAGTTGATGCGAATTTCATCAGGAGTAGCAAATTCGCAGTTAATTGATTTGACTGCGACTCCACCTTTGGTTAATCCCAGAGCGATCGCTTGTGCTAAAGTCGCCGTATTTCCGTAAGCTGAAGCATATAGTAGAGCAACGGAAATCTCGCGATCGTTATGAGCACGGCTCCATTCTCCATAAGCTTTGGTAAGCTCAATTAAGCCGGTGCGTACTAAAGGCCCGTGACCCACAGCATACATTCTCACCTGCAAATCTGATATTTTCTCCAAAGCTGCTTGCACATGAGCAGCTTGGGGAGCCATTAAGCAGTTAAAGTAGTAACGCTGGTCTTCTTTGAGTGCTTCCCAGTTATCATCAAAGACTTCATCGCCACAGAGATGAGTTGCAAATAACTTATCTGTGTAAAGAATTTGGGTTTGCTGATCGTAGGTACAAAGTCCTTCCGGCCAATGTGGACTGGGAGTGGGGAAGAATTTTAAAACATGACCTTTGCCTAAATCCAGAGTTTCTTTCCCCCGCATCACCAAGACGTTCAAATCTTGTTCTAGGAAAGCAGCACGCAAATTGTTCGCACCGAGAAGAGAACAGACAAAAGTTACCTGTGGTGCCAGTTCTAAAATTGCTTTGAGGGTTGCAACTCGGTTAGGATTAAAGTGACCCAGGATTATATAATCCAAAGTTGTCAAATCTACAGTCTGGCGCAATGCCTCTAAATAAATTTCGGTAAAGCTTTCTGGTGGTGGATCAATAAGTGCGGTTTTATCAGCTTCAATTAAATAGCAGTTGGAAGTAGTACCTCTTTCAAGTGCGTATTCAATTTCAAACCGCAGACGTGACCAACTACGTGCTCTGATCGCCTTAGTATTTGTAGCAATTGGTAAAACTTGTACGTCGCGTGGTTTGGAATTGGTCATAGCTGTTAAAGTTTGAGAATTGGGCATTGGGCATTGGGGAGGCAGTGCGGTCTTGGGGTTTCCCAAAGTGGAGCAACTGCCGACATTGGGAATGAGGAGAAATAAGTTATATCTTGCACCTGCTCCATATCCCGCCAGAGAATAAATTCTCAGGCTAATAGCGCAAGTCCACTAAGGGTGGACTACAAACCTTACTCAGTCTTCTTTAGAAGACTTTAGCTATCAGCCTCAGAATTCATTCTGAGGCGGTTGTAGGGACTGGTGCAAGTTCTGAATAACTTATACCCCATGCCCATCTTTAGTAATAATTACCTACTTTGCGATGGCGAACGGCTGTCAGTCCATCGTTTTTGGAGACACGACCTTCTTGGACGGTGCAGTATAAAATCCAGTGGTCGCTGCATTCCATGCTGGTCTGTATTTCACATTCCATGTATGCCAAAGCATCGGTCAGAATCGGAGAACCGTTTTTAGCGGTTTGAGTTTTCACTCCAGCAAATCGGTCAGCACCAGGATGCAAGCGCTTGAGAAAGTGCTTTTTCAATTCTTGAAAATTACCTTCTTCCAAAACGTTGAGGACGAAGCGATCGCCTATTTGCATTAAGGAATCAATGGCGCGGTCTTTAGCAACGGCAATTGTCAATCCTAATGGTTGAAAACTCGCTTGCGTTACCCAGGATGCCAGCATTGCACTTGACACATTATCTTTTTTGGTAGTGACTATATACAATCCACTACTAATGCGACCCAAGGCCTTTTCCATGTTGACATCAAGGGACTTGATTTGCTTGATGTTGCGATCGCGCACCAGCAATTGTCCCAAGTCTTTACCCGCTTCTTCACACAACTGGAATGTAGATGCGGTGGGAGCCTCTTTAATCCGAATGGGTGGGAAAGCTTCTTTGATGCCAGAGTCAAGAAATTGTTTGCGGAGTGTATCAATGGGTTCATCATCCCCACCGTAACATTCAAACAGCCCAAGAAATTGCTTGTTCTTAGCGACAGCAAGCACCGAACTGATACTAGCTTGGGCAGAGGCGGCGGTACTTGGGGGCATACCAATAATAATGCCAGCGGCTCTACCAGCTAGCTCTTGAATTTCTTGGCTCTCAGCAGTACTTAAATCTAGTACTTCTACGCCAACCCCAGTTTTTAGGATACCTTCGGCAATTGCGTGACCAAGGCGTTCGCCATATCCGTAATCTGAGACAAAAAACAAGCCGACTGTTGTTTCTGCTTTAGCTTGTCTTTGGCTCCAATTTTCGTAGCACCCGGTTAGAACATCTAGATGGTGGTATAATAAAGGGCCGTGGCCGTTGGCGATTATATTAATCTTCCCTAGTTCACTCATCCGCTTCATGGCATTCACCAAAGAACGAGCGTTAGGGCCCATCAAGCAGTCGTAGTAAAATCTAAAGTCAGCTTCGATCGCTTCTAAATCTTCATCAAAGGTGCGATCGTCACAAAAATGCATCCCAAAAGCATCACAGGTGTAGAGGATTTGGGTTTTGCGGTCAAAGCTAAAGATTGTATCTGGCCAGTGCAGGTTAGGCGCACTCACGAATTCCATTTCGTGTCCTTTGCCGATATCTATGCGATCGCCAGTTTTGACAACCCGCTTAGAAAAAGGATCGTGGACTAAGCCTTCTAAAAATTGAAGCGCCACTTTTGAGGCTAAAACAGTGGCTCTAGGAGCTAATTGCAGCACATCTTCTACTAAGCCGCTATGATCTGGCTCTGTGTGACTGACAATTATATAATCAATTGTTTTGGGGTTAACAAGACCTTTGAGAGTCTCTAAATACAGATCGCGAAACTTCTGGTGAGAAGTATCAATCAAAACTGTTTGTTCACCCCGAATTAGATATGAATTGTAGGTTGTGCCGTTTTGCAGTCCGAATTCGATATCGAAGCGATCGCGGTCCCAATCAAGAGAGCGAATCGCCGTTGTGTTAGGGGCAATTTCTACAGTTTGTATAGTTAGCCGATGTTGAACGTTCTCTGCGTGGGCATTGCCTGTCGTAGACATCGCTACCATTATTCGTCTCCGAGCGCAAATTAACAGGTTTTTCTTCTGCCCCCATTCTCGCTATTATTTTTTTTTTAAGTTGTAACGAATATCAGTTTTTTAAAAATTTAACTTGTATCAATTATTGCTGTTTTCTAGCAAAAAGTATTACTCAAAAAATCTACACAATATTAATTTATTCCGGAAAATATACTTAGTATTTTATTTTGCTATTTATCTGATTTTATTCTAATTTAAAAATATCATCTTATTTGACAATGAAAACTAAAAAAATTAAAACATAGTTTTCAAGAAAAATTCAGCAATTTTTTCATAAGGGATTCCAAGCTGCCACTTTCTCGTTAATATAAAACAAAATCCACCTACACATTAGAGTGTTTGGTGGACTTGTTGTTTATTCTTAGTGGATCCGAGCAGAGTCGAACTGCTGTCCAAATTGGGTATTGACCCCCCGCTCATTCACAGGTTTAGCCTTTCTGACCCTCAAGGCGGGAATCGTTCATTATCCCGAACGTAGGATGCTCTGATTTAATCTTAGCTAGCAAGCCAACCAGAGAACGCTTACTAGAGCATCCGTTGGGGTTTGGTCTTCAGTCCTTAACGGAGTCAAACTAAAGACGCTCGAACCTATAAGAGGTGTTTAGGCAGCTACTAGAGCATCCTTACGAGCAAAGCTAACGATGTTATTCGCATTTACTTTTTGGTCGAGCCTTTGATTTCCGAGAGGAGACTCACTCTCGACCTGAATCACAGAGCAGCGTTCGCCAACCTGTCGAAACCGTGACGGACCCATGCGCTATATATATTATAGTTTGCTGTTAGGGATATGTGTTACAGCATGACAAAAAAATATTAAACGTCTTTTTGTGTCACGAGGTTAGAGGCGATCGCCATTACGTGGGTGCAAGTTTTTCTATAGGATAAGTAGCGATCGCTACTATTACAGTTAATTTTTCCTTCATATCCAAATCAAATATTGATTTTGCAGTTGCTTGGGATTCCTGAATATACTTGGAATCGCTATACTTGTACAATAAACAGTACAAGTATGAAGTAAATGAAAATTGTGTCTTTTAGCGAAGCGAGAAATAACCTCAAGGCTGTTTTAGACCGAGTGGTGGAGGATGCCGACTATACCATCATCACCAGACGGGATGCGGAAGATGCTGTAGTCATGTCGCTAGAGTTATTTGATAGTTTGCTGGAGACTGTTCATTTGCTCAAGTCTCCCGCTAATGCCACCCATTTGGAGCGTTCTATTACTCAGTTCAAGCAGGGGAAAGTGGTGGAGCGAAATTTGTTGGATGACTAGAAAGCTAGCATGGACGGATGAGGCTTGGAACGATTATTTATATTGGCAAGGGCAAGACAAGAAAACGTTAAAACGAATTAACAAACTGATTGAGGCAACAATCGGACTACCGTTTGAGGGGATCGGAAAGCCAGAAACACTGAGGGAAAATCTAGCTGGCTTTTGGTCGCGGCGAATTGATGATACGAATCGGTTAGTTTATGCGGTGGATGATGAGTATTTAACGATTATTGCTTGTCGATATCACAAGACCTCGCGGTATGCGGGAAGCTCAGTCCCTTTAGGGCTGCCAGGGTTGCGACACGGGTGGTTTTAACCGCATTGAATCTTAAATTTTATTCTCCAAAACAAGTTTATCTGTATTTTATTCCAATATGCTTGGGTTAAGCGTTTTTTTCTTCTCTCTGTGTACTCTGCGTCTGGAGTGGTA
>CAZZZY010000238.1:0-2444 GCA_964658545.1 uncultured Acetobacteraceae bacterium
TTTAATAATTCTTTACAACGTGTCCCATTTGCCACGTATTTCGGCATACCCCCTACTGGTTAGTACAGTGTCTGTGAGTTTATTTGCAAATAGTTGTCTTGGCACTAATACAAATTGTCAGCAATACGTATTTTCGCCAATTCAAAATAAAAAGCAGCATATTCTACCACCATTATTTCACGACTGCATAGGCGATCGCCGGATTGCCGCAGATGGTAAAAATGCTCAGAAAAGGACTAAAGTAAGAAACTTCAGCATTTAATTTCTTACCGATAGTTTTCAAACCAAGTAGCAGCAGTGTTTTCAGTCGCCAATATTGTTCACCCTTCTTGCGCGGTCGAAGATTGAGGGGATGACATTCATGAACTAGGTACGCCGCGAATTTAATTGACACTCCAACATACTCCAAAACTCGAACCATATATTGAAATTACTACAAAAAGGGAAGTCAGGGCTGCCGATGGCAGCCCCGACTTCCCACCCCCCTATAATGATTATTATTCTTATATATTGGGGATTTTATTTATTGGAAGTCCCCTATCTCTTTCAAAATGTCTTCAGCCTTGGTCACGTTCTGTGCATCTCCTAGTTCCTGATAGAGTGCCTTGGCTTCAGTTAATGATTTGGTTGCTTCACCTAGTTGCCCCAACGAAAAGAGTGTTCGTCCTAAGCCAACCTTTGCACCCGCTAATTCCGGCTTATTCTGACTCTTTTGTGCAAGGTTGATCGCCTTAGCATATTCTTCCTCCGCCTCTAAGAATAGTCCATTAAAGCGATACATATTCGCTGCCCAGCGATGCACCTTTGCAGTGGTATCTGAGGGCGGTAGCGTAATCAACAGTTGAATGGATTCAGCTAGCAGCTTGTTCTGCCAGTACAGATATACTCGATCCAGCACTTTGTCTAAAGCGGGCAGGTCTTGGGTGTTGATCGCCTGAGCTTTTTGAGTTACCTCCTTTGCTGTCTCAGGATCAAGTAGAGAGAACCCTAAGCCAGAAACTGATTCTTCCTGAGAGCTTCTGCCATTGTCTGCGGTAATAACTAGCGTATAAGATTTGCTGGGTTGTAAGGGCCCTTGGTCAGCAGGATAGTCCAACTCACAAATAGGTTGATCGTTCTGAGGGGCAGTCACTTGCCAAAGTGATTCTCCTGCGGATCTTAGCATCACAGTGTAGTTCCTGACATCGGCTGTGCGACTCCATTGCAGGGAGGGGCGATCGGAGAGCAAAAAGGTCTGCCGAGGGCTAACTACATAGGGAAAATCACGTGTTCCTGGTCGTCCTCCACCGATAACGCAACAGTCGTCATCGTTAGGGTCACATGGCGATGGATGATGAGATGACATCTTGCTACTCCTAATGTGTTTATGGTTTATTCAATCGTTCACGAGCTAACCTATGCCAGGTGTCCTCTTCGGGACGTGTTACAACGGCATGATCCAGACAAAGTTGCCATTCTTGGCGAGCATTGCTTGGAGGCGTTTTCTTTTCCAAAACTTGGGCAAGCAGGCAGTGGGCACCAGCCGGTTGCTGCTTCGCCTTAAAAGCTTTGTCCAATAAGATTGCCTGCCTAAGAATTTTCTCTGCCTCTGCGTAATCTTTTTGCTCTAGTCGAACCCATCCTAAATTCTTCAGAAGTTGATACTGCGTTTGTTTGTCACTACCTGGATGCTTTTTTTGTTTTTCATCCACTTGCTCAAGTCCGATCTGAAGCAAGGCAGCGGCATATTGTAGTTTATTACTTGGTAGTGCCAAACGTCCCAGATCACTATAGCCACCAGGAAATTGTCCATTTGCTACAAACTGATACTGAATCTTGGCTTTGTCGATCTCTTGAAAATATTCATATGATCGCCCTAAGTTTAAGTGCGCTTTCAGATTAGTGGGATCTAAATTTGTGGCTCGTTCAAAGTATAGTCTTGCTTCTGCCACTCGATGCTGATTGTAGCAATCCATTCCTTGCTGATTGAGGTAGTCAGCAAGAAAAGGCATGAAACTCCAAATTGCACCGAAAAACCCTAACAGTGCCAAGGATAGCCACAGTTTAGCCTGCTGCCAGTGGTGTTTGGGAATTCTGAAATTAGCAAGGGTTTTCTCGATCACAATCTGTCCGGCGGTGGTCAGTACTGTACCTGCTGCAAATAATGTCACGATCCCCTGGGAGACGACGGCAAATGAGCCAATCCAGTCAATTCCACCCTTAAGAAAGCGATTAGAAATTTCTACAAGTAAACTCAGGGAAGCAGTTAATACTAAAAGTGTGAAAAATTGCCATAGCCAGCCAAAGGGATCAAGACAGTCTACACTATCCAGAAACCACCACCAATTGTTCTCTGGCGGATGAAGACTCGCGCGCCAGCTTTCCAAGTTTACTTTTCTCGTGACGGATTTTGCAAGATTTTTAAGGCGATCGTCCAATGTCACCAGCTTGATAAAATCCTCATT
>CAZZZY010000238.1:2544-8144 GCA_964658545.1 uncultured Acetobacteraceae bacterium
AGACAAGCTGGAGGAGGAAAGAGATGCCTGAACTTTGTCGCGAGCAAACAGAACCGACAGCACCAGCTTGATAAAATCCTCATTAGACAAGCTGGAGGAGGAAAGAGATGCCTGAACTTTGTCGCGAGCAAACAGAACCTTGAGAACTTTGTTGCAGGCAAACAAAACCTTGAGAATCAAGGGGAGTTTGCGTCCTGTGTTCTCAAGCTGAGTCAGCTTCGTGTCATAACATTCAAGGATTTCGCTTAAGGGCGCAGTGTCTGGCATCGTCTATTTACCCTCCTGTCCGGTTAATACAAAGGCAGCCCAATGATACGGATGGGCGTAATCTGATTGTTGTCGGACTTCTTGTTGCGCTTGTTGAAGCGCGGCGGCTAGAGCCAAACCTGTTTGTAAATGTTGGTAAAATTTCACCATCAATTCCTTAGTGGAAGCATCATTGACCTGCCATAAACTAGCCACAACCGCAGATGCCCCCGCATCAAGAAACGCTCGTACCAACCCTACAATATCATCACCTTTACTTAGTTCTCCTTTGTTGGCATCGCAAGCACTCAAGACAACCAAATTAGTTGCCGAAGTCAGGTCTAACTCATAAATTTCATGTACTTCCAAACGACCATCATTCTGATCGTCGGCTGCTAGGTGAATGGTGCTGAAGAGTGGATTTGCTTGTTTGAACTCCCCATGTGCTGCCAAGTGGAGAATATTGACACTGCTAGACCGATAGAGGACTGCGGTTTCCGTGGCATTTTTTCCAATCAGTGATTGGGTATTAAACAATTGAGTGATTTCTTTGACTTCTTCTCGAGCATGGAGCAATGGAGATAGATATCCAGTATTCGGATCACCCAATGCTAGAATAGTACTGTAAGGGCTTTGCCCGCGAATGGGTTGGAGAAACCGCACTACACTGGCACTAGGAAGGATGGACAGCGTGTAGGTATCGCTTAAATAGTGGGTGCCATCAGTCAGAGCAGCAAAAGGGACATAGTTCAGAATGCTGTGCGGAACGATAGTAAGGTGAGAAGTTTTTAAGAAATCCTGAAGCGGTTTGATCAGGTAAGACCTCAACTGTTGGAGAGAGTCTGGATGAAGATTGCTCAATGACTCATTGAATTCATCCTGTCTCTTTGTTAGCTCTTTGTCCAAAGCTTCATAATGGACATCGATCAACACAGTATCGAAACTATTGTGAGTAATAATAAACGCAAAACTTCGATCAACGGTAACGAAATATTCCAACAGGGTTGTATTTTCTGAAAGTTGTTTTTGAATATCAGATAAGGACGCAACATCCACACTGACAAGAGATGCAAGTGCTGGACTTTTTAGTTTGATCTCCCTCAACAAATTTTCATAATCTTCTCGCCTAGAGTTTAACTGTTTTGTTAGTTCATCCTTTTGTTTAGGTGCTGGATTTAAAGCAAGTTCCCGGATATGAGCTTGAATCTGCGCCTTCAAATCCCGTTCTTGGTTGAGTAGGTCTGTCTCGGCACCTTGACGGAAATTAATATGACCATTAGCAAGTTGGTCTAAAAATGCACGGGATCGAGCACGTTCTGTATAATTGAAAGCTACCTCGAAGTTTTTCTGATCCCACAATAGGGAAATGAGACGGGCATAGACATCAATCTGATTCGATGCAAAAGCTATCTTGAAGTCTTCGATCGTGAGCTGGCTTTGAATCGATTCTTTGATCTGAATAGCTTGCTCATAAAATTGCATAGCTTCTGACAAATCGCCCTGAGCTTCAGATACAGATCCAAGGCTTCCTAAGACATTCCCTTGCCGATCGCGATTTCCAGTCTGTTGGGCGATTTGAAGTGCTTGCTGAAAGGCATTGATCGCCTTCGGAATATCTCCTAAACTACGATAAGCTGTACCTAAATTATTCAATGTAGAACTTTTACCATCAGGACTACCAATTTTTTGCAAAATCTCTAGTGCTTGTTGATAGAAAACAATCGCTTGTTGGTTGTCTTCTAGACCAGTGTAAGCATTCCCTAAATTGCTAAGAGCTATACTTTCTCCCTCTTGATTGCTAGTTTGATGCGACCAGTCTAAAACCTGTTGATATAAAGGAATGGCTTCTTTATATTTGTTCTGGAGCAACTTGAGATTGCCTAAATTGGTAGCTACTTTAATTTCTTCTGCTTTGATTTCCTCTGGCTTAAACCCTCCTGAAGAAGGTTGGTCGGATTGAAGAGTGTCCAACGTTTTTTGAAAAACCTCTAAAGCTTCTTGATAAGAATCTTCTGCCGTCTGATAATTCCCCAATTTGGTGTAAAAACTTCCCAAACTTCCCAAAGCTTGACCTTCTAAAACAGAGCCGTCAAGAGATTCTTGTAATGTTTGTACAATCTCTTTAGCTTGCTGACAAACTTGAACTGCTTTCTGATATTGACTTGACAAAAAGTAGTCATTACCCAATTCGAGTAAAGCTGATCCTAAAGCTAACTTCTTCCGCTCAGGATCATCATTTAATTGTTCAGCAATTTTAATTGCTTTCTGATGCTGCTGAATTGCCTCTTGATACTGACCAATAGTATTGTAGATAGTGCCTATCTTAATTAGTAGAATGCTCTCTAAATCCAACTTACCCATTTGTTGGATGATCACTAAGGCTTTTTCAAAACAGGCGATCGCGTATGAGAACTGGTAAGCTTGAAGGGCTTGGTTGCCTTGTTCATACCATTGGTTTGCTTCAGCTTGGGAATCGTTGGTATTATCAAATGTTGATGTCATGGGTTTTAGTAGATATATCCCGAGATTATGTTGCTTCGCTCAACCTCCTGTAGAATCAACGCAACTATCCAGGGTATTTATGCAAATTTGTAGATAAGTTAGATTTCTTTACTTTATGGTAGAGATCACTATAACAGTAGATATAAGAAAGGCACATCCTTTAATAAAGAACCACAACCAAGTGTTGAACAGTTAACCCATCCTCAACACTTGTGGTGAGCCGTATATGGTTTTGAGATCACAAGCGTTTCTTAATTTTTGATTGATGCTGACGGAGATTCCACGTTGTTAGTCAAACGTGTAATCGATGCCTCAAAGTCTTCTAGATTCATTCATGTCTACAGCTTACGCTTAACACTACCTCAGATGGTAGTGAGCCACGCTCATTTGATTGTTACCTCGCTTAAGGCACTACCGCCAGAAAAATACCCCCAGAATATGGGGGCGATTGATGTGGTTGATATGCCTAAAAGGACACAATCGAATAATTCGAGTTCGCTATAAGGATTTCTGTATATATGCCCATCTTAGAATGAACTGTCGGTGGATGTCTTCGGTGATCACCTTTTCTTCAAAATCGCTTCACAACAATTTTTCAATAACTGTGCTTTTACACCGTTAAGCATTGCAAAAATTTTCCTTCTTCTTTTTCAAATATTCAATCCGGCAGCAACCGCGCCGCCATTGGTCTTTAGTCAAAGGATAATAACTAGACCAAATACTTCCATCTGGCGTTGAATAAAAAAATGTAATTACAGCCGATTGAGAGCCAAAGTTAGAGGTACTCACTTGGATCTCATCCCCAACAGTAAAAGTCTGTCCTTCACAGTTAGTTACTGTCTCTAATTTTTTATATGGTGGTATTCGTTTCTCTAGTTGCGGTTGTTTATTTTTTCGTTCTGTTTGTGCTAATTCTATTGCTTCGCTTGAAGAGTTTTGAGTTAATTCTTCTACATTAACTGTTGCCATCTCTGCGGTTGATGTCAAGTTATACGAGTCTATAGCTGCATTTACTTTTTGAAGTCCAGCTTCAGAAGTAGCTTGAGGGGTACTGTTTGATGACTCCTCTTCTTTGCTTTGACTCTGGTTATTCAAAACGTGTAACTCAGGTACACTATTTTGATTTTCTTTTGGTGCGGTGGTTGATGATGATTCAGATGGTGCAGGGGTATCAGTAGTTTCTTGCTTGACGACACGTACAATAGCTGGTTTTTGAGGCGTGACTATTTCTGGTGATGGTGAACTATTTGTTTGATTTGATTTACGTTTGGGCATAACTGATTATTTGCAGGGATACACTCTTTGGCATTAAGTAAATGAGTAATAACAGGGTGATGATTACGCCTGTTATGTTGGATTAACTTCGGCTTGCTCGTGGGTATTTGATGATGGCATTGTTGATAATTTTTCAATTTTTGATTGCCTAGCACCCATATATTTAATGCATTCTCCTGATTGAATTACTAAGTCAGTCCCCACACGCCGTACCTGAAAATTCCAGAAACACTTCACCGAATTGGGCGGTAAAAATCCGATTAGTCTCAGTTTAAAATTCTTGGGAGTATCATTTATACTCCGAGGCTCTTGCTGAATCTTGACTTCTACTATTCCTGAGTTAAAATCCTGATATACGACAAGACCTTGAACAGAAAAATTATCAGCTAGTGACTGAAATTCCGTCTGAACTGATTCGGTATCCTCCGATGGTTTCCTCACACTTATTAAACTCACATCTAGTCCTATGCCAGAGGTTTCTAATAGTGTTTTAGGGTAGACAGTCCACAAATAATTTTGTGATAAATCAAGTTGAGCTTGAACTACTTTCGATGCTCTTTTTTTGAGAGTAGCATTCAGGATTACACCATCAACAGTTATTAGTTGTCCTTTATAAATAAGCTCATTACTTGGAACATACCTTCCCCACAGCCGCCCAATTGCACGATATTGTAGAGAATCTGTTGGCGTTATCGGTTGATTATTGACTGATAACTGCTGTGTATCGGTAGTAATGGTCATGCTGACAATCTTGAATAATATATATATGAAAACACTAACGTTTGGAAAAGCGATCGCTTTTAAAGAAAACTGAGATCGCCAAGGAAGTCTGTCTATTAACTTGCGCCAGCTTCAGCCGCCGCTACATCTGCTTTGGCCTCCTTCGCCTTCTTTTCAAAAATTTGAACCCCAGCATCAACTACCTCAAACCCGTTTTCTGTTCGTTGGCCAAGCTTCCCCGATACAGCCCCAGCCCAGTCTGCGAATTCTGAGGCGCTAGTTTCAGCCTTCCGCCAGCTTTTGGCATTAACTTGAGCAGTGAAGACTATACCGTTCTGATCAGTCAACTCGATTGCAACTTTCTTATTCTCAAGAGGTGTAGCTGTTGGTAGTTCGCCACTAAATTTTATTGTCACTTCGCTTTTGGCTTCCATAGCTTACCCCTGGCTCATCATCAATTAAAATTCTTCGCTCTTGATTTTATCTTGGATTAGGTTGACCAGAAGGTGCGCGATCGCTTGGCTATCGTAGTTGTTCACTTTCAAAATGAACGTTGAGCATTCGGCTTGAAAGAGAACCAAGACTCAACATTAAAAAAACAAAATCTACAAAAAAAATTTACCCCTGTTTTTGACCCTTTTTTCGTCTATCTAATTGATAACTAGTCTCAATATGAACCGCCCAAACCGTGATTATTGACGCATTTATCAACAAATATTACAGTTTTGGCACTAGTTTATTGATTTGACTAAATTCGTGCATCTAAGATAAAACCTCCACAAAACATCCATTTTCCCAATGATCACCAACTACATTCAACATCTCCCAATATCTAGACAATATCTCCCAAATCTCCA
>CAZZZY010000239.1:0-8140 GCA_964658545.1 uncultured Acetobacteraceae bacterium
CAAAAATTGTTAGTCAGGATGCGAACATAACTAGGAAATTAAAATTTTCCCGTTAAGATTAACAGATAAAATCTCACTAGGCGAGTTAATTACCTACATCTTTCCTTCCATTAAGTAATTTCATGCATAATCAAGTGTCTGATAACAACTCTAGTCAACAGCCCGATAATTCCTGGATCGCAGAGCTAGGTAGAACAATTGTATTGAGTATTGTTCTAGCTCTGGGTATTCGTACCTTTGTTGCTGAAGCACGCTGGATTCCTTCTGGATCGATGGAACCGACTCTGCATGGTACGCCAAACCAGTGGGAGGCAGACAAAATCATTGTTGATAAGTTGAAATATAGATTTGCTGACCCGCAGAGGGGAGATATCGTAGTATTTTCACCTACAAAAGAGCTACAAAAAGAACAATACCAGGATGCTTTTATTAAAAGGGTAATCGGCTTACCTGGAGAAAAAGTACAACTTAAAGATGGCAAAGTCTATATTAACAACAAACAGCTACCAGAATCTAATTATCTCAGTTCTGGGCAGATTACAGTCATTGATGTTTGCCAATCAGGACCACAGCCACCTTTTTTAGCAAGACCCCAGACTATACCAGCCGATTCATATTTAGTACTAGGTGATAATCGTAACAATAGTTATGATGGACGCTGTTGGGGTGTTGTTCCCCGCCAGAATATTATTGGACGGGCTGTATTTCGCTTCTGGCCTCTAAATCATATTGGAGGAATAGATAAATCACCACTATATCCATAAATTAACAATTTTATCAGGTGGATAACTAGCAAAAGAATTTTAGATTTTAGTAAGTGGAGTTTTTGTGTTGGCGTAAAATCTGAAAGGGCTAATTATAGGAATCCGGTTTGATTTGGAGAAAAAACACGTAGGGGAGCCAGTCGTGTGGGCGGGTTTCCCGACTTGAGCGTCATTAGCTAATAGTAATTAGCGCACCCATGATGGCAAAAATCACACCGAGTATACTGAGGGTTGCAGCTGTTAATTCAACAAAAATTAGATTGAGTAAATATGTGTCACCGAAAACATCAAATTCCATGACTTTTACCAATTACCCAATTACGCCGGAAAAATCGGGCTAAAGATGATTCTTCTAAAGATAGATAAATTGGGCGGCCGTGGGGACAGGTGCGAGGGTTGCGAGTGCTTTGCCAATTATCTAAAAGTGTCTGCATTTCTTGTTGATTCATGGGTGTACCATTCCGAATGGCACTGCGACAGGCGACAGCTACTTGGGCTGTTTGTAAGTCGCCTCCCCAACTAAGTTCTAAAATTGCTTCTGCACAGTCGTCTCGCTGTTGCAGAGGTGCGGGTATGTTTCGGACAGCCCAAAGTTGCTCGCCAAAGGGTTCTATTTCTAAACCAATGCGTTGCAGTTGTGATACTTGCGCTGGCGACAATTGATAAAGAATCATTGGCGGTTCGATGGGGACAAGTTGCCAATTATCACACAATTGCTCATACAAAACTCGCTCATGGGCAATGTGCTGTTCCACTAACCACATACCACCTGGATGTTCAGCCACAATATAGGTGTTGCTAACTTGAGCGACAGCTTTTAAGGAGTTAGGAGTTTTTTGATCGTCGCTGGGATTTTGAGAATTGAAATTGTAGTTGCCTTTGGCTTCTGCGGCTTTGATTAATTTACTAACTCGTGTGGTGTGGACAGCTTCTTTAAAATTGGTAGAAGAGATGCTGAGTGCTTGGTTAATTGCTTGGGTAATTTGCTCTTGCCAATAAATGATTTCGTTGAGGTAAATTTCTGTTTTTGCTGGATTGCGATTCCAGTTAATTTGATCGGGAGAAATGGCAAGATGTAGGAAACAAATTGGATAGCGATCGCGTGGTAATGTTCTGTGAAATGCTGATAATATCGTTTGCTCTAGTTCCGGTGTCTTAACCATCCGTCCGTTAATGGCCACACGTACCCAATCTGGACGATGACGATGAATGCGATCGGGTAATCCTACCACTAAAGTGAGTGCGGAGTGGGCTGATGCCGTGAGTGTCAGCCGAACGGGAGTTAGGAGGGGGGAGTTTAGAGGGTTGGGTATTTCGAGTTTCACTTCTTGCAAATCACCTTGCCGCACCTGGGGTAAAATCTGCGGTAGCAGTTGCCCAGTTGTCGCAGCAGGAGAGATGGTGAACCATTGACGATCATTTTGCCAAACCTGCCAGGTGACGTGGGGATGACAGATGGCGATTTGTTGAATTGTGGCTTGCACGGCTTTCATTTGCTGTGCGACTGTGGGTAATCCCTGACGACGAGATGAACAATTACCGAAAAGATTGGAAACTGTAACTACTGTACCAGGAGCGATCGCAGTTACTTCAACTTGCACAACTTCCCCACCATCGCCATAGCTAATTCGCCATCCTAATTTTTCACCCACAGAACGACTCAAAATTTCCAAATCTGCCAGAGTTGTTAAGCTATGTAACGCCTCACCACGAAACCCTAAACTATTAATTTTCCATAAATCGGCACTAGAGCGAATTTTACTGGTGCTGTGGGCTGTGGCTGCTTGTTGCAAGTCATCTAGGTTCATTCCACAGCCATTATCTGCCACCCGAATTCGCCATTGCTGTGGCCATAAAGAAACCACAATTCGCGTTGCACCTGCGTCTAGGGAATTTTCTACCAATTCCCGCACCACAGAAGCTAAAGAGTCGATTACCTCACCAGCTGTAATAAGATATACGACTTCTGTTGGTAGAGCTTGAATAGTAGATGCCATAAATTCTAGTTTATAGCTTCCGGGGATAAGGGAAGTGGGGGATTGTTTTAAATTAATTCGCAATGACGCTCGTTCCTCGCTACCGCAATTCGCTTTTTCGCCCATTACGTTTTGTAATGGGGATTTAACCCCAACACAAAACGTGCTGCCTGTATTGCTGGGGACTTAAACCCCCAGAATTTGTTAAAGAGTTGCAAATTATTAACTTATTACCCTGAAAACTCAATTAAAAGGCGATTTTTGATAAATTGCTTGTGAGGTTATAAGCGGGAAAAGCTTATGAGTAATAATTTAGTTGCTGATGTCCATGATTTAAAGACCCGTTTGCATTGGGGTCAACCAGGTTTTACAATTGTTGATGTGCGCGATCGCCACACCTACAATCACGGTCGGATTAGTGGAGCAATACCCATTCCACTAGACGATTTGGCATCCAAAGCCAAATCTGCCCTACATAAAGAACGCCATATCTATATTTATGGCGACACTGACGAACATACAACCCAGGCTGCACAAATTCTGAGAGGAGCAGGGTTTGTTGAGGTAGCGGAAATTAAAGGTGGACTTGCTGCTTGGATTTCTGCTGGTGGTGCTACAGAAGGTGTTGGCGCTGAAAACAGAATTTAGGAGTCATATCAAGTCCGGCTAATTAGTTATAATTCCCCGAATCTATGCAGAAAGCCCGAAAACCTTTCCCCTGTGCCCCTCTGCGGTCTTAATGATAAGTCTTTAACCGGACATGATATCACAATTCATTCTGACTCCCAACTAACTGATTCTGAGCGGAAGCGGAGCATTCCCTAGCTCCGCTCAAGGTTGGTTATGCCGGATGAGATTAACGATCGCTGTCGCTAAATCCCCCAGTTCTACGGGTTTAGGCAGGTGTTTTTGAAATCCTGCTGCCATTGCTTGGTTATAGTTAATTTCTCCAGCATAAGCAGTCAACGCGATCGCCGGAATTTGTCCGCCTTGCTCTGGCGGTAATTTTCTCACCTCCCGCAGCAGCATATAGCCATCCATGAAGGGCATTCCAATATCACTTAACAGGATATCTGGCTTTGATTGCACTAATATTTCCAGTGCTTGGGTTGCTGATTCTGCTGCTGTTACAGTTGCGCCATATTGTTCTAGCGCAAAGGTAAAAAACTCTCGCACATCAGCTTGATCGTCCACAAGTAGGATTTGCACTCCCGAAAGTAATGTGTCCTCAGTACTGAGTTCTGGCACAGAAGCCTCACCACTGCTGACTCGCAACTCAGAATTTTTGAGCAAAGGTAGTCTGACTGTAAAAGTAGCCCCAAGTCCTTCTCCGAGACTCTCTGCCTGAACTGTACCACCGTGAAGCTCTACTAGATGCCGCACAATTGCCAGTCCCAATCCCAATCCGCCAAATACTCTGGTTGTCTTGGCATCTGCTTGGCGGAAGTAATCAAAGACGTAGGGCAAAAATTCCGGGTTGATTCCCTTACCTGTATCAATCACCTGGATTTGGGCATCTAACCCAACTTGCTCTAGACGCACTTCTACAAGTCCATCTGTGGGTGTGAATTTAACGGCATTGGAGAGGAGATTCCACATAACTTGTTGCAAGCGATCGCTATCGCCCAGAACTTTGCCGATATCATTACTTAACACCGTCTGAATTTGAATTGACTTGGCTTCTGCTGCTAAACGCACTGTTTCTAGTGCAGCTGCGATCGCTACTTTCAAATTCACTGCATAGAGATTTAGGTTGATTTTACCTTGTAAAATCCGCGAAACATCAAGTAAATCTCCAATTAATTGGGTTTGTAATTGGGCATTCCGCTCGATTGTTTCCAATGCCCGGATTTTAGTGGCTTCGTCGAACTTGCGGGTTCTGAGTAACTTTGCCCATCCTAAAATCGGATTTAAGGGAGTTCTGAGTTCATGGGAAAGGACAGCGAGAAATTCATCCTTAATGCGGTTGGCTGTTTCGGCTTCGGCGCGGGCAGTCTTTTCGGCTTCGTAAAGTTGAGCGCGAGCGATCGCCTGTCCACATTGTTGTCCTAAAGTCAACATAAATCCCCGATCTTCTTGACTAAAATCTTGTGGTGTGCTAAAGCTTAATCCTAGTGCGCCAATTGTTTTGCCCTGAACTATCAGCGGAATGCTAGCGATCGCCTGACTTTCTGTGATCATCAGGGCACTTTCCAAGCTAGTATATTGAGTAATCAAGGCTGCTGGATTTGGCAAAAAGATAGATTGCCCAGTCCTGACTGTTTCGGCTAGTGGCACTGGAGCATTTAAAGGAAAACTTCCCCAAGTGTCTATCTCTGATTCTGGATAACCAATTGCTTGTACAATCTTGAGAGTAGTCGCGCCCTCAGTAAGTAAGACAACGGAACCAGATGTAGCACCCAAGGCAGAGATGCCTTGATTCACCACCACATCTGCTACCTCTTGAGGAGTTAATGCTTCTGAGAAGGCACTAGTAATTTTTTGTAACCGCATTATGCGATTGACAGCCCTCTCAGCGGCTTGTTTTGCTTGCTGAGTTTCTTGATAAAGTCTGGCGTTATCAATGGCTGTAGCTGCCCGCCGGGCGATATCTTCTGCGAAAGCTAAATCTTCCTCTCCGTAATAACGCCCAGAATCGGCTGTAGTAAAAGATATTGAGCCGAATAATTGCCCACGGGAGTAGAGGGGAATTACCATCAGAGAACGAATCTCTAAACTGGACAGCAACTGATGATGTTCCTCATCTTCGGCGAACCCTGCGATCAACGAATCCGAAAATTCTGGATGAAAAACGGATTTTCCTTCCTTTAACCTGAAGAAAATTGAACGTCTTCGCTTGGTACTTCTAGGATAAAGCCGTTGTAATTCCTCCATGATCTTGGTTTTCATGGGGTAAGCACTAGCGATCGTCAGATTTTCAACTAACTGATCTTCGGTAAAAATATCGACAACACACCAGTCTGCTAGGGTGGGAACGGCTAGATGGGCGACGTTGTTCAAAGCGACTTCATAATCGAAGGAAGCAGCTAGTAAGGCGCTGGATTCTAATAAAAATTGTTGCGTGGCTTCGACTCGTTTGCGATTGCTAATATCCTCGATAATCCCCAAAGCATACATTGGTTTACCCTCAGCATCCCCAACTGCTGATGCAGTCACCTTCACCCACACCAGGGAACCATCTTTACGAATGTAGCGTTTCTCTAAAGAATAACCATTGATTTCCCTGGCTAATACTTGTCGAGCATAAAGCCGATCAACTTTCACGTCGTCAGGGTGAGTAATGTCTTGAAAACTCAACTCGATTAATTCTTCTACGCTGTACCCAGTAATCTCACAAAAAGCCGGATTCACCTGGAGAAATTGTCCATCTAATGCAAGTACGGTAATACCTACGGTGGCCTGATTGAAGATGGTGCGGAATCTTTCTTCACTTTCCCGCAAGGCTACTTCTGTTTGCTTTGCTGCTGTCACATCTGCCAAAATAATCCCAATTCCTACCGTTTCGCCCATTGCGTTGTTGACTGGGTAATAGTTGCCCAGCCAGTAGCCGTAGCTTATGGGTTCTCCTCTTGTCTCACCGCTAATTTCCACATTCAGCAGGGGTTCTCCAGTATCCAAAACACGCTGTAACTCTAGCTCGAACTCAGCCGCCATTGCTGGCAACACTTCCCCAAATTTGTGTCCTAGATGTTCTTCTATAGTCAAACCGTTAATGTCAGCGAAAACTTGATTAATTCGGATATATCGCAATTCCCGATCTAAAAAGCATACCGCAACAGGAGCGGCTTCTAGCAATGCATCTAGAAGAGATAGAGATTCGGCATAATCAACTAAAGCCTGGTGGCTGTCTCGATAAAGTCGGGCATTTTCCACTGCTAAGGCTGCACGATGGGTAATATCTGTTGCTAAAGTCAGGTCAGTGCGATCGTAGCGACGGTTTGATTGCGTGCTGACAAAGCTGATAGTTCCGATTACTCGCCCTTGTGCGATTAACGGCACAATCATCACAGACTTCATCCCCAATTGCCGAACAACTTCTAAGTGTTCCTGATTCTGAGTGCTTGCTACTAATAGCGAGTCCGATATTTCTGAAATTAATTCTGCTTGCCCAGTTTGCAGCACTCTAGTAATTGCACTTGCACCCTTGTAATCTGTCGTATACTCATAAAGTTTACGCGCCAACTCCGTTTTGGATGGGTCTGCATGGACAATGGGGAGGGGGCGAATGGAACCATCTTCATTTAAAATGTAAACGCTACACCAGTCAGCTAGCTGAGGAACTGAGATTTTGGCAATTTGTTCTAAGGTTTCTTCATAATCTAGCGAAGTAGAGAGTAAACTACTAATTTGGGCGATATAGCGGAGTCTTTCTTCAGCCTGCTTATGCTCTGTAATATTCACAGCCACACAAGTAATACCATGAATACTATTGTCTGTTTCTTTGAGTGGTTCAACTAGTAAATCATAGTAACGATCTTCTCCACCAGTTGTTAGATAAACCTCTTCACGGGTTGAAACACCAGTCTCTAGTACCTTCAGCTTAATTGCCCTTAATTGCTCTGCTACTGAGGCTGGAAATAATTCATCATCAGACTTACCTAATATTTTCTCAGCATTATCTAGACTTTGAGGATTATGAATCCACTGATATCGCAAATCGCGATCCTGCTGAAAGACCATGATATCTGAACTACTTAAGGCTAATCGAAATCGCTCCTCACTAACTCTCAGCTTTTGTAGATTTCCGTCAGCCTGCTTTTTAGCAGTTTTTAATGCCTCACATAAGATACTGAAGAGCAATCCTTGTAATGCAAACAACCCAATTCGCACAAAAGTGGATAAGTTAAAATTTAGCTCATAAGTTGGGGGAAGAAAGAAGTAATCGCTCAGTAACGCAGACAAGGAAGTTGCTAATAGCCCTGATTTCAAGCCACCATACCAAGCACTCACCATTACAGCGCTAAAAAACAGCAAAAAAGGAGTTCCACTCATGCTTAACCAGGGGTTTAGTATCAGCATTAGCAGCAGTGCCAGGGTGACGATTAATACGACAATGCCATAACGCAGTAACTGGGAATAATGAATATGAGGCATGAAAATGTCTGAGAACAACCAATACTTATTGTAGAGGCTCTACATACCCTAAGCGAGTTGGCAAGTTTTAGTAACTTATCTCTAGATAGATTTTTTTGAGTTTTAAAAACCTCTTTTGCTAGAGGTTAATTATTAAGTTATATAGTATTGAAAGCCGGACTTGATCATGAATCTCCTATATCCATAACATTTATTTGCTGATCAATCATAAATACTCAATTCCCAGAAATGCATTGACCCAAGTTGCTCACAATATGGTATAAAATCCCCGAATGGCTAGTACAACAAGGCAAAAGTAAAAAGGCA